>NZ_CEYOSI010000052.1:0-18168 GCF_982879505.1 Candidatus Desulfolinea nitratireducens | reverse complement strand
TCTTTCGTATTTTCCCTAAAAGGTTCAGAGATTTTCTATATGATTGGATCGCCAACAATCGTTATCGTTGGTTCGGGGTAAAAGATGAATGTATGATCCCCACAGATGACCTGGTGGAAAGATTTATTTGACCTCTTGGATAAGTGCTCCCTGCGCCGTCCTCGGCTGCGTTTATTGGAGAGCCTGCGCAAAGGAAAAGGACTTTTGCACGGAGTATATTATTTAGAGAGGGTATAAGAAGGAGAGCTGGCATTTGCCAGCTCTCCTTCTTTGATTACCAATAAATCACATCGGGGTTAGGAATTTGGACCCTGGAAGCGTCCACCGTTACCACTACCGCGCATTCCCTGGCCGCCAAATTGACCGCTGCCATCGCAGGTGCCATTCCCGAAGCCGCCCATTCCACCACGGTGACCACCACGGCTATTCATCCACTCTGCCTGCTCCTGGGTGATGACGCCATCCTTGGCAGCATCATTCAAGGCTGAAATGCGGGCATCCTGCATCAGGGTGTAAATTTCTTCACCTGCATAACCTTTTGCAATTGCGAGATCGTAAAAGGTCTCACCAGCGTCATGGCTGGCTGCAAGGTCGTCAACAGAGACACCTAATGCTTTTGCTATTGCTTCAGACATATAGTCGTGCAATAAGCCTGTCCCGTCTTTAGGACCACGATCACCGAAAGGCGGATTTTCATCCTGTGCGAAAGCAACACCAGCGACAAGCAGGCCAATTGTTGCGGCGAGCACGAAAGCTACTAGTAAAGTTTTTTTCATTTGAGTTACTCCTTAGTTTCATTTTCAGGATCCATCCTGAACTCTTGCTTAAAGGATAGCAAAGAAATATAAAGTTACTGTGAAGGAAGGACGAATATTGAATAAAGAAAACCCTCGTAATTGCCTTACACCTTGAAACAAATCATTATCACCTTCATTACACGTAACCTGAGAAAAACCATCGTGTTCTAATAGATACTTATTCAAACCGTTTTATCTAAGTCAAAGGAGAATGAAATGGATACGAAAACCCTAGGTAAGTGGCTTTATATGATCGGTCTTGTGGTGGCAATCCTCGCTGCATTATTTGGATTTTCCAACCAATGGCTGACCCTGGTCTTGATGGTCGTCGGCATCCTCGTTGGGCTGTGGGTCACTCCCACAGATAGCCTCAAGGCTGCTATTATCCGCTACGTTGGATTGACCTTTGTGGCTGGAGCTCTCGATGGTTTTATTGCCGTTGGCCCTTATATCACGGCAATAGTAAATGCTGTAGTTGGGTTCCTGGGACCGGTACTTTTGACAGCCTTGGTTGTCTGGTACTTCAACGATCTTCGCGAATAAGTTTTTATTAAATCTGTATTCTATAAAAACAGAGACGCCCTTCAGGGACGTCTCTGTTTTTATATGGATAAAAAAAGGGGACTTAGGGTTTCCCCATTTCTCCCAATAGATTTAGCAACCTTTCAGGCCAATCCTCTGCGCCCCCAAAAGTCAACCAGTAGGCATCCTTACCTTTACGGGCGGCAGGCCCAAGGTTACGGAGGATGCGGGTTGGCTGTCCCTCGGTCAAAGGTGGATAGCGCAGGATTATTTGTCCGCCACTCATGGTGACCGAAGTCAATCCCACACTTTCTGCACGCATCTTGACGGTGATCTGGTAAAAAAGATTTTCGACCATTTCGGGCGGGTCGCCAAAACGATCGACGAATTCTATCCGGATTGCATCCAACTCGCTTTCGTCGACAATATTGGCAAGACGGCGGTATAGCCGCAGGCGCAAATCCTGATCGGGGATATAAGTGGTGGGGATCCCAATGGCAAGAGGCAGGTCAACATTCACAGGTTGAAAATTAACCGGCTTAAGTGTTGATAATTTCTCAAACTCTCCTTCGATCTTGAACTTTGACCTTGCTACCGCCTCCGAAAGAAGCCGCGTATATAAATGAAAACCAACCGAGGCGATATGCCCATGTTGACGCATGCCGAGAAGATCCCCCGCGCCACGAATTTCGAGATCGCGCATGGCAATGGAATAGCCCGCACCAAGCTGGGTATTTTCGGCAATCACTTCCAACCTTGCCTGCCCTTCTTCGGTGGGCCTTCTTTTGCGATGCCTGAAGAAATAGGCGTAGGCGCGTACCGCCCCACGACCAACGCGGCCTCGAAGCTGATAAAGCTGAGCTAACCCAAAAGTGTCGCCACGATCAACGATCAGGGTATTGGCATTGGGTATATCCAGACCCGATTCAATAATTGTGGTCGCCAGAAGCACGTCTACCTTGCCCCTCACAAATTCCGACATCACCTTCGAAAGCTGCCCTTCGGCCATCTGCCCATGCCCTACCGAAATCTTTGCCTCGGGAACAATATTCTCCAAATGAACTTTCATCGCATTAATTGTCTGGACTCTGTTGTGGACGAAAAATACTTGTCCCCCACGATCAATTTCACGCAAGATCGCCTGCCTGACCAACTTGGGCGCATAGGGGCCAACATGGGTCACTACTGGCAAGCGTTCTTCGGGCGCGGTATTCAAATTGGATATATCGCGCACGCCAGTCAGAGCCATATAAAGCGTCCGGGGGATCGGGGTGGCGGTCATCGTCAGCACATCCACTTCGGTGCGCAATTTTTTCAGATGCTCCTTATGTGCCACACCAAAACGCTGTTCCTCGTCGATAATCACCAGGCCCAGATCCTTGAAGAAGACATCCCCGGACATCAAACGATGAGTACCGATCACAATATCGACACCACCCTTTGCCAATCCAAATAATATTTTTGCCTGTTCGCGAGGCTTGCGGAAACGAGAGAGCATTTCCACTTCAACAGGAAAAGCCGCCAGCCTTTGTTGAAAGGTTTCAAAATGCTGTTGGGCCAAAACCGTCGTTGGCACCATGATCGCCACCTGCCGTCCCTCCATAACTGCCTTAAAGGCAGCCCGCAGTGCGATCTCTGTCTTGCCATAACCGACATCGCCACAAAGCAATCGATCCATCGGGCGGGCCGATTCCATATCTTCCTTGACCTCTTCGATCACACGGAGTTGGTCTTCCGTCTCAACATAGGGAAAACTGGCTTCAAGATCCCGCTGCCAGGGAGTATCAGCACTGAAGGAAAATCCCTGCGCCAATTTGCGACGGGCGTACAAGTCAAGCAGATCTTCAGCGACTTCAACGACCGCTTGTTTAACGCGACCTTTGGCTTGCTTCCACCCTTCGCCACCCAGCCGACTGACACCAGGATTGCCTCCATCCGGCCCGATATACCGCGTCAGCCGATCGGCCTGATGTACGGGGACAAAGAGCTGGTCCGCATCTTTATATTCAATACATAAAAATTCCCGGTCGTAGCCGTCGAGTGTCCGCTGCTTCAGGCCAGCAAAACGACCAATCCCATGATCGATATGTACCACCCAATCACCCGAACTCAAGTCTGCATAGGCAGCTTCGGGTGCATCGGCGGTCTTGCGCGCCCTTCGCCGAAGACGGGGACGCTCCCAACCAAAAATTTCAGAATCGGTGAGGAGGAATATGGCCCCCCTCTGTCCCCCCGGTTCACGGGGGGGAAGCTCCGCAGGAGCAGGGGGGGCTAAACTCCACCCACCACTGAGAGACGTATGCAAAAATATCGGCGAGAGATATTCAGAGTTTTCAAAAGCATGGCGCTCGCGCCATAACTCAGAGAGACGGTCAGACTGTCGTGAGGCGATTACCACCTCATCGTTGCTGGCAATACGCTCAGCAACATAGTCCATAAAGGGTTTCAACCGCCCATTAAAACGCGGGAGCGCACCAAAATCTGAGGGCATTTCAGCGTTCGCGGTGGAATACCCCAGTTCCAATTTTTGGCGTCCGTGCAGGCTATCCTCAAGTTCAGACCAGGTCAAATAGGGTACGGGGAAATCAGCATCCAGGATTTCTTCCTGAATACTTTCCTGTCGAAATGCGAGCGCCTGTTCCTCAATCTCATTGACGGTTGAGGTGGTCATGCTCAGATCATCGATCAGGATCAGGGAGTGCGCGGGCAGATAATCCAGCAGGCTTGCGGGAAATGAATGAATCAGGGGAATGTGAAATTCGGAGAATTCTTTTTCACTATCCAAGGCCTGTGGTAAAAGATATTCTCGCGCAGGAGTGATCAACAAATGACCCAATTTCTCTATCGTGCGCTGGCTTGCAGGATCGAATCTTCTGATCGTATCAATCTCATTGCCAAAGAAATCCAGTCGCAAAGGAGATTTCTCCGCGGGTGGCCAAATATCAAGCAAGCCACCGCGATGAGAGAATTGCCCTGTCTCGAGGACAGTATTGACCGGCTCGTAGCCTATCCGGAGCCAATTTTCAAGCAAGGAATTTAGCAGAATCTCGTCCCCTATCGAGAGACGTTTGGAAGCCTTCAGGAAGTCGCGCCGTGGAAGGGTGCGCGCCATTAAGGCTCGTGCTGAAGAAACGATCACCGGTGGAGATTCTGGTTTTTGAGCAAGGGGTAAATGGTAAGCTGCCAGTGCAGTCAGTGTTTGGATCCGTTCGCGGCGGCTGTTCGATCCCCAGGCAGCCTCTTCATAGAATAATGGGTTTGGTTCAGGGAAAAGATAATTTGAGGGCTTGCCCAACCAAAAACCCAACTCATCGGCAAACTCAAGGGCACGATCAGCACGATCCGTGAGTAAGAGAATGGGGGCATCCAAATCTTCGTAAAGGGCAGCCAGCATGGGCAGACGGGCGGCGCGCGACAATCCCAAACCCGGAAATTGAATACCGGAATGAGCGGCGGCGAGCACATCTGAATAAAGAGGCAGCGCACGAATGGCGTCCAGGAGATTTTTCATTTATTATTAAGACTTCGTTAACGCGAAAACATCAGGCATTAATAAAATACCCGTTTAATAATTCTAAATTTTACCAGTTTCTGAGAAAACGACCTAAATGTCTTTGTTCAACAACTATAATTCTATTCTTCCCCCGCCATTAGCTTGACTCGTTCCCAGGGTGGCAAATCTAATTCGTCAGCCTGCGTTTTCCGTAATTCAAAAAGTTGGTCACGCAAAAGGGCAGCCTTTTCAAACTCCAAATTGGAGGCTGCCTCCTTCATCGCCTTATCAACATGAGCGATAAGACGCTTCAGCTCAGATTTGGGCATGCGTGCCGCACCCTCAACGTTATACATTCCCTGGGGCTCTGCAACCGCACGCGCGGTAGCAGATAATTCGCTTGTAATATCGCGAACTGCCTTCATAATGCTGATCGGTTCAATTCCATGCTTTTCATTATGCGCAATCTGTTTAGCACGCCGACGGTCAGTCTCGTCGATGGCACGTTTCATCGATTTAGTCACTTTGTCAGCGTACATGATCACCCGCCCATCAACGTGTCGGGCAGCACGACCAATCGTTTGGATCAGGGCGGTATCCGAGCGCAGGAATCCTTCCTTGTCCGCATCAAGGATGGCAACCAGTGAGACTTCTGGTAAATCGAGGCCTTCGCGCAAAAGGTTGATCCCAACAACAACATCGAAGACACCCATGCGCAGGTCGCGCAAGATTGCAACACGCTCGAGAGTATCAATTTCTGAATGGAGATACTGCACTTTGATGCCCAATTCCAACAGATAATCGGCGAGATCTTCAGACATACGTTTGGTCAGAGTCGTAACGAGAGCGCGCTGCCCAACTTCCGTGCGCTTTCGAATCTCGCCGATCAAATCATCAATTTGCCCCTCAACAGGACGTACATCCACAGGTGGATCAATCAATCCAGTCGGGCGGATAATCTGCTCGACAATTTGCTCGGCATGCTGCATCTCATAGGGGCCAGGTGTAGCGGATGTATAGATCGTATACCCCATATGCTCTTCAAATTCTTCAAATGTAAAGGGTCTATTATCCAGCGCTGAAGGGAGGCGAAAGCCGTACTCAATCAGGGTGGATTTTCGGGATCGATCTCCCTTATACATCCCACGTACCTGAGGAACAGTCATATGACTCTCATCAATAATCAGCAAATAATCATTGGGAAGGAAGTCCATCAATGTCCACGGTGGTGTACCAGCGGGACGTTGATCAAAATGACGGGAATAATTCTCAATTCCCGAACAATAGCCGACTTCGCGGAGCATCTCAAGATCGTACTTTGTGCGCTGTTCGATGCGCTGTGCTTCAAGGATCTGTTCGTTATTCTTGAAAAATTCAATCCTCTCTTCGAGTTCCGTCCCAATATCCCTAACCGATTGCTTCCGTTTATCTTCATCCGTTAAATAGTGTTTTGCCGGAAATATGTCCACTTGCTCGGGCTCTGAAAGAATCTCGCCTGTAAGCGGATTGAATTCCATGATCCGCTCTACTTCATCGCCAAAGAAGGCGATCCGGTAGCCGCGCTTACTCTCATAGGCGGGCATAATCTCGATGGTGTCACCCCGCACTCGAAAAATGCCCGGGCGAAGCTCGAGATCGTTCCGCTGATATTGCCCCTCGACCAGACGTCGGATGAGGGCGTTCCGGCGAGTCAACTCTCCCACGCGCAATGTCACTGCACCACGGGTATATTCTTCTGGATTCCCCAATCCATAAATGCAGGAAACCGAGGCGACAATAATGACATCCTTGCGAGACATGAGAGAGGTTGTCGCAGCGAGACGCAGACGTTCTATCTCCTCATTGATGTCGGTCTCTTTTTCAATGTAAAGGTCGCGGCGAGGAACATAGGCCTCAGGCTGATAGTAATCATAATAAGAGACAAAATATTCGACCGCATTCTCTGGAAAAAACCCTTTGAACTCCGCGTAAAGCTGTGCTGCGAGAGTTTTATTATGCGCCATGATCAGCGCTGGCATCTGCAATTCCTGGATGATGGATGCGATAGCAAAAGTTTTTCCGGTGCCTGTTGCGCCAAGTAAAACCTGATGTTGCTTGCTTTCCTGCACACCTTTAACGAGTTGTGCAATTGCTTCCGGTTGATCGCCAGTGGGGACAAAGGGGGCTTGAAGTTTGAATTCCATATTTTATATTTCAGGGTCTGGGATAAAAGAACAAGTGTTCAGTATTTTACCATAGATAACAGCCACTCAATATCTGTGAGTGACTTGGGCTTTGCAGGTTATTATCAGGCGCCCCTTTCCTGCCAATACTTCTGTACATCTTTGCTATATATGACAATTTGATCGCGGCCCTGTTCTTTGGCACTATATAACGCCTGATCTGCTTGAATAACGAGCTCTTCTCCAGTAGAGGCATGGTCGGGAAATGTGGACACTCCTGCTGAAAAAGTAATTGAGAACTCTTCTTCATCAGTTTCAATTTTTATCTCCGAAACAGCCTCTTTCCACTCCAGCGCACGCTTATACGCCACTTGCGCGGATGTGTCGTAAAGGATAACCAGAAATTCATCGCCAGCGTATCGGCAAACAGTATCATCCTTACGGCACATCTTTTTAATTGTATTTGCTAAGATCTGCAACGATTTATCCCCGCCCTCCACGTGACCATAGGTATCATTAATTTTTTTTAAATTGTCCAGATCAAGGATGACAATACTGAGCGGCTCATCCCTTCGCGCCGCCCGGATAAGCTCCTTTTTGAGCGTTACATCCATATAGCGCCGGTTGAACACCCGTGTGAGCGGATCGCGGATGGACTGCTCGCGCAAGCTGGTTTCCAGTTGTTGGATTTCAGCCAGTTGGCGTTTAAATTGTGTGTTTACTTCTTGTAGTTCCGCTTCGGCTTGCTTGCGCTCAGCAATTTCCACCTGGTTTTGTTCATATAAGCGCGCATTCTCCAAGGCAATCGCAGCATGTTGGGCCAGCAATTGCTTTTGGGTTCCCTCTTCCACCTGCTTTTTCTCAACTTCAAATTGCTCCAATTCAGAAACGCGTTGACGAATCTCTTCCAATTCAGAGATGAGCTGTTCTTTGGATTTCTTCTGGTCCTTCATATTGAATCTACCTTTTTCATCTATCACAACCCTATAACGCCCCAACTCCTTGGCACGATAGAGTGCCTAGTCTGCCTGAATTAGGAGCTCTTCTGCATTTGAACCATGGCAGGAGAATGTTGCTACTCCGGTTTGTATAATTTCACATATTAAGGCAACGCTTTTACACATTCTCCAGTATCTCAATTCCCTTGCGAATACGTTCCAATACTTTTTCGCGCCCAATGATTTCCATCGTTTCAAAAACAGGCGGGCTTACCTTTTGAGCCGTCAACGCGTTACGCAAAAAACCAAAAACATGTCCGGCTTTCAATCCCATTTCAGTTGCCAAATCGCGCAAGGGCTGGCTTGCGCTTTCTTCGCTGAAATCCGGTAAAGAAGCGATCAGTGTTTCGATATGCTGTGCCATTTCCATTGACTGCTCAGCGGTCATCTTCTTCCCGATCAATGACTCTGGGTCAGGATAAACCTCATCTTTGAAGAAAAAGCCACCCTTCTCTGGCGCTTCAGCCAAATTCGCCAACCGGATTTGCAAAGCTTCGGCTACCTGCAAAAGTTTTTCGTCATCATTCACCAAATAACCACCAGCCTCAAAAAATGGTCTAAGGCGTGCGGCTAAATCGGCCACGTCCAAGGTGCGGATATAGAGACCGTTAAAATGATCCAGTTTACTGAAATTTAATGCGGCAGGTGCAGGGCTAAGTTTCTCCACGCTGAATTTTTCAATCAGATCCTCCATCGAAAACTCTTCGGTTTTATCATCGTAGCTCCACCCGATCAACGCCGCCCAATTCACAACAGCTTCTGGCAAATAGCCCATCCTCCCAAAATCGCTCAAGAAAATCGGCTTACCTGCCTCCATCAAAGCCTCGCTATCGCGCTTGCTCATTTTTCCTTTTCCGTCTGGCTTTAAGAATATTGACGGGTGGATCCAGGTCGGCTGATCCCAGCCAAAGGCCGCATATAAATGTCCATGCAAGGGAAAGGTAGGCAACCATTCTGAGGTGCGAATTGCATGCGTGATGCCCATCAGATGATCGTCGACTACAACGGCAAGATGATAGACTGGCAATCCATCTGATTTGACCAGAATCGTATCATCCAGGGTGATGTTTTCGACGGTGATATCGCCGCGGATCGCATCTGTTACGGTAATATTTCCATCGCGCGGCATCCTGAAGCGAATGACATGGGGCTCACCGCCCGCGACCTTTTGGTCTGCTTCCGCTAAATCAACATCTCTGTCAGGACAAATATTCCGATGCTTCTGGAATGATGTTTTTTCTTTTTTATCCTCAACATCTTCGCTTACGGCGCAAAAACAATAATAGGCCTGGCCACGCTCAACAAGGTGGCGGGAATATTTCTGGTAAAGTTCTCTGCGCTCAGTCTGACGATAAGGACCATATTCCCCACCAACATCCGGGCCTTCATCCCAATCCAGCCCCAACCAGTGGAGGCCTTCCATCAACTCTTCTTCTGCGCCTTTCACGAATCTCTTTTGATCAGTATCTTCAATGCGTAATATAAATTGCCCACCCGTTTGACGAGCCAATAAATAATTATAGAGCGCAGTGCGTCCGCTCCCAAGATGAGTTCTCCCTGTTGGGGATGGGGCAAAGCGTACTCGCACTGGTTTTATAGTTTTAGTCATAACTCTCCATTTATTTTTTTAAGTAAGAGTCAATCTATTTTTGACTGTCACCTGTGTTTGTCTAAAATTCCATCGCCCTATGGCGCATGATAACACTTTCTACCAATCCCACCCCCAACATTAATGAAAGCAAGCCACTCCCCCCATAACTTATAAAGGGCAACGGCAACCCCGATACCGGAATTAAATTCAAATTGACGCCAATGTTAACTGCGCCCTGAAAGAAGACCAAAGCCGCAACACCAATTGCGATCATCGTCCCAGAGACATCTCGGGCTAATCGGGCTGCGCGAATACAACGCCACAGAATAAAGGCCAAAATCGCAATTACCATCAGAGCCCCAATAAAACCAAATTCCTCTGAGATTGCTGAAAAGATAAAATCTGTATGGCGCACTTTCAAAAAACGAAGCTGCACCTGTGATCCCTGTCCGTAGCCTTTGCCAAGCCAGCCCCCAGAACCAATGGCTATCTTGGCTTGCTCAATATTGTAGGTTTCGCCATAAGTGGCATTTGGGTCAGGAAAGAAAAAGGTCAGTACGCGTTGTTGCTGGTATTCCTGAAGAAAGGGAAATGCTGCGGTAACGAGAGCAAGCCCACCAAATGCAAATGAAACGAGATGCTTTAACTGCAAACCGTTCATCCACATCATCACAATCCAGATCACCATGATAACAATTACATTACTCAAATTTGGTTGAAGTAAAATCCAGATCGTCAAACCCATGGTCCAGAGCAGGCTGGTGATAATCCAGCGCAGATCCCGAGGCTCACCCTTTGTATTTTCAAAATAACGTGCCAAAATCAATATCACGACGAGTTTTGACAACTCGGTTGGTTGGATAAAAATCACACCCACCTGAAACCAGCGAGCCGCACCAAAAACAGCCCGTGCGCTCATAAACAGAAAGATGAGCAAGATCATCATTACGAGATAGATTGGGCGATAAAGAACCAGCCAGTAGTTATAATCTATTGCTGCGATCAGCGCGATAACCACCAGTCCAATGCTAGCGAAAATTGCCTGTCGGTTAGGATAATCAACTAACTCGGCATTCCCTGCGACAGCAGAATCAATCATGGCAATCCCAAAGGCAATTGCCAATACAACGGCGCCAAGTAGCCAAAAATCAAAATGACGCCAGGATAAATTACGCTGCATGATCTACCGCGCCCGACGGCGAGACGTACTCCTTAGTGGGATATCTGCAATTAAACGCTGGGATCGGCCCTCACGGGCAATATCAATATGGACTGCATCCGGGTCGATCTCTATATGCTGGGAGATGACCTCGATCAATTCATCCTTGAGAGCCTCGAGTTCAGCAGGAGTCAAATCTGTTCGATCATGAGTCAAGACGAGTTGGAGGCGCTCTTTTGCACTCTGGGCGCTTTTTTTCTTCCCACCAGCGATTTTATTAAAGAAACTCATCTTAGCCTCTCCTCCCTGTCATTTTTGAAATTCGATTCCATAATCCACCCTGATTTTCTAAATCCATAAAAGGAACTTCCTCCCCCATAAGTCTGGCAGCAATATTACGAAAAGCCTGACCCGCCCGAGAATCTTTATCGAGAGCAATCGGAGTACCTCGATTAGCGGCGACCAAAACAGCTTGATCCTCCGGGACAACCCCTATCAGGTCAATTGCCAACAGGTCAAGGACATCTTCAGGAGAAAGCATCTCCTGTTTATTGACCATTTCCTGATTAACTCGATTTAAAATTAAAGATGGGCTGCCCTTCTCTTCGGCCTCTAAAATACCGATTACCCGATCAGCATCTCGAACTGCTGATATTTCAGGGTTGGTCAAAACAATTACCTGGTCGGCAGCCGCAATAGAATTCTTGAAACCACGCTCAATTCCGGCGGGAGAATCGATCAATACCCAATCACAAATATCTCTTAGCTCATCACATAAACGCATCATATCGCTGGGAGAAAGCGCAGTCTTGTCGCGCGTTTGGGCGGCTGGGATCAGGAATAATTCCGGGAGACGTTTATCCCGTATCATCGCCTGTCTCAATCGGCAACGCCCTTCGACCACATCCACAATATCGTAGACAATACGATTTTCCAATCCCATGATCACGTCCAGATTTCGCAGGCCAATATCGCCGTCGATACAGACCACCCTTTGTCCGCGTCCAGCCAATGCAATCCCCAAACTGGCGATTGCAGTCGTTTTGCCTACGCCGCCTTTACCCGATGTAATCGTGACGATCTGTGCACTCATAAATTCACCTGTTTTTGATTCTCTTATTTCTCATGCCATGGTTCGATGAGAAATTGGTTATCTTTCAAACTGATTTTTAGGGGACCTTTGACATTCTTCCCCTTGGGCATTGTTGCGATCTCAGATGCTATCTGCAAACGGGTGGGTTTCATTTCCAGGGCGCAGACAAAAGCTGCCTCGTTTTGTTGGCTACCATCCCTTCGAGGAGTTGCTCCTGCGTGGACAGAACCACGCAGCCTGCCCCAGATGATCACACTCCCCTCTGCAATAATCTCTGCGCCCGGATTAACATCTCCCATAACAATAACGTGGCCATGATGTTCGATACGCGTCCCGGAGCGGAGGGTGCGCGGAAGCCAAAGTGCAGCTTGATCACTATCCACATCGTCGTTGATTTTTCGCGGACTGCTATCGATCCGATGTTTCGAAATGCGGGTTGCCAATCCCAGTAATTGAGCGGTCTGAACGGTTTTTGGCGAATCACTCACTACCGCCCAAAGTGAAATATCCCGCTCAGAAAGCTCATCTCGCAATTTAGACATTTCTGCTACACGCAAATTTTGATCGCCAAGATCAAGCGCCAGTCGTGCTCCCTGAAAAAAAGAGGAGCGCTCATCAATTTGCGCAAAGAGCATATTTTGCAATTCCCCCCACTCACCTGCGCCAAGAGTGACAAGCAATCCATCGCGTAAGCCTTTAATTTGGATCAAATCAGTATTTGTGTTCATAAAGGTGTGGGAGAATTTATCCGCCAAATTTCCTGTAATAATAAGGGCGCATACCGCCAGTTTAACTTGGTAAATTATAGCATGAAGCTCAAAAGGTCAGTCATCTGGGTTGAAGCTACATGCATAAATTTATCCACCGCTCCCGACAGCAAGATCAATCGATTTCAATTCAAAATAAGCTTCCATTACTCTTTGGACGACTGGTCCTGCGACGCTGGCACCCTCACCCCCGTTATACATAAAGGCCATTATGATGATCTCTGGATCTTCATAAGGAGCGTAAGCCAGGGTCCACGAATGGGTGGGCCAATTACCAAAAGTACAGCGATTTGCCTTTAGGGCGACATCGTCACAATATTCAGCGGTTCCGGTTTTCCCCGCAACTGCGACCGGAAAATCGCCAAATAAATCATTTAGTGTTCCACGGGAGTTGGTGACGGCCATCCGCATTCCGCGCTGTACCTGCTCAACGACAAAGGGATCAACCGTGCTTTTTGTCTCCATTTCCAGGCAATAACCACCGTCACAATCAAAATTGGTAATGAGAGGGGTCTCAGTAATATCCCATTTCATTATTGGCTGAAAAGGGCGCAATAGACGGCCATCATCATCCAGTTCTTCTCGTACAATGGTAGGTTGCATTAATTTTCCACCTGCTGCAATCGTCGCTCCAGACATAAGAACTTGCAGCGGTGTGGAGAGCACATATCCCTGCCCCACGCTGGCAATATAAGTATCTCCCGTTGACCAATTTTCGCCCTGATTAATTCGCTTCCATTGCGGCGATGGTATCAAGCCATCTGCTTCTCCGGGAAGTTCAATCCCGGAGGGCTCACCATACCCGAGTGCACGGGCATACTCACCCAAGCGAAGAATTCCCAATCCCTCTGGAATTTCATCCTCATAGCCGCCACCGAGTTTATAGAAGCAAACATTGCTGGAAAAAGCAATACAACGCAAATAATCTATCTCTCCAAAACCAGCTGGATTTTCGTCGTAAATCCAATCCACAAAGGGGCGCTCACGGCCAGGATCATTCGGCGAAAATTTCTCTGTTAAGATCAATTGCCCAGGAGCATAGATGGTCTGATCAACAGTGACTACGCCCTCATTTAGTGCGCCTGTTGCCGTGGAAAGTTTGAATACTGATCCTGGTGGATATTCGCTGGAAATTGCATTATTTAATAACGGGTGGCGCGGATCTTCGCTCAATTGTTGATAGTAATAGGCCGGAATAAAACGTGCCAAACGGTTATTTTCATAGGTGGGGTAAGACACCATCGCTAAAACCTCTCCGGTTTTAGGATTCATGGCAATTGTCACGCCGCTGGAAATACGAACCTGTCCAAAATAAGCATTCCAACCCGAAATCTCGTCAAGCAAGGCTCCCTCGGCGGCTTTTTGCAAACGGATATCGAGAGCCAGCCGAACATTCCTGCCAGCAACGGGCTGGATTGGGGGTTCAAGATTACGTAATTCCTTGCCCGCAACATCCACTTCGACAACCCTTTTTCCATTTACCCCGGCAAGAATATCTTGAAGGGTTATTTCCACCCCTGCATAACCGATTTTGTCCCGTCCGGCAACAAATCCGAGATCCTCGTAAAAATCCAATTGCGAGGCGGGAATTGGTCCGAGGAAACCAATGATATTTGCAGTGAGAGATCCTGTCGGGTAATCCCGGACAGGGTCGATCTGCACAGAAACACCAGGCCAGGCAACTGCACGTTCGCGCACTATTCGGGCGATTATTTCATCGGCGTCACAGGCGATGGGAACAGGCGTATAAGGGGCGAGAGATTCTCCCAATTCCACTAATTGGGCGATCCCGGGACCTGGAACACAGGTCGCAAATAGTTTCGCATCATCCAGCGTACCACGGTTCACTGGAACGTCTATGATCTCTGAAAGCTCACGATATATTCGTTGAATATCAGCAAGGTCATCAGGGAGGAGAGCCGGCGTAATAACAATATTGTATGAAGCTATATTGCGTGCCAGTATTACACCGTTGCGATCATAAATAATGCCTCGCGATGACGGAACGCTGATTTCGCGCGTATAATTATCTACCGCCCGGCCAAGCCAACTTTGCCCTTCAAAAACTTGTAATCTGAACAGGCGAATAGCAAGCAGACTAAAAACCAGGGCGGCAACAAAATAAAAAACCACAACTCGCCAGGGCTCTATTCGTAAATCAGGAGAGACGCTTGAACTCATAAATCATCCTCGATGTCATAGACCCAAACAGCAAGATCGCGCATAATAGGGAAGGCGGGAAGTGCTAAAAACAGATTTAGAAATAAACCGGGTAATGTAATTACGCTCAATGCATCCATCACTACCAAAGGATTGCCCAATAAACGCAACCCCAGTATTGATAGAAGATGGAATAATAAAGTGCCGATAAAGACAATTGCAAACATTGCTAATAGCGGTGCCTGCCAAATACGACGCACTAACATTCTCGCCATACCGACGGTCAGTAAATATCCCGCAACCGGAATAACCCAGGGGAGAGCCGAAGCCCATCCAACCAAGAGACCACCAAAAAATGCCCAATGCCAGGCTGATTCTACACGCTCCTGCAATGACCAGGCTGCGAGTACAACCAACATCAGATCGGCTGTTCCCCCCAGCAAGGGAATCCGGCTAGCAATTGCCATCTGAATTATCAGAATCAATGACAGCAAAGGAATTGCGATTAATTCTTTCACGATAATCAGGGGGTATTTTCAGGAATCAAGGGAGTGATATCAATTGGCTTAAAATTCATGATAACCAGCACAATTTCAAGACGTGAAAAATCTACCGTTGATTGGACTGAGGCTTGTTGAAATAGCTCATAATCACGCTTACGGATATTGAATATCTGCCCGACAAGAAGGTCCGGCGGATAATCCCCTCCCAAACCAGAGGTCAACACAACATCGCCTTCCTGGATATCAACATCTTGCGAGATCATTTCAAGAGCGAGATCACCTGTCACAGAGCCGACAAGGACAGCATCTGTGTCTGCATTCTGCAAACGGATATTAACTGCCGAGGCAGTGTCGGTTGCCAGTTGGACGCGCGCTGCCTCTGCGGTAACCGCATCCACCCGGCCAATCAAACCCTGATTCGTGACTACAGGCATCCCACGCCTGAGCCCGTCATTGGAGCCACTATTAATGATGATGTAATGCAAAAATGGACTGGGGTCTCGCCCAATTACAGCTGCTGCTTTGTATACGCTCTCAGGGCTGCTTTGAGAAAAATCAACCAACGCGGCAAGAACCTGGGTATCTGTAAGCTGCTGCTGAAGCTGGATCACCTGGGTTTGCAAACCCGATATTTCAGATTCTAATTCTGCATTCCGTTGTTGCAAAGAAACCACATCGCCAGGAGCGCTGAGAAAATCCCGAATTACAACATATCGGGTTGAGACCCACGTCTGCACTGAAACAAGAGACCTACCAAAGGAATCTGATACTGTGCTAAAGTAACCACCCAATGCCAATACCAAAATGCCCCCAACCACAAAAAAGATAATGGTTGTTTGCAAAGAGCGGGAAAATCCTGTTTTCATGGCGAGGTTTTAATTGGGGAAAATCGAAGGCCCCTCTTGGTAATAATAGAGGGATACAGCTCAAGCACTTCGTCGCTCCAGCCCGACAAGATACCTGGAGAGATTTTCAAAATCATCATAGATCATTCCTGCGCCCCGGGCAACACAGGTGAGAGGATCTTCGGCAACCCAGGTGCGAAGGCGGAGATCATCTGTAAGGCGGTGATCCAAACCTTGCAGGAGGGCACCACCCCCGGCAAGACAAACACCGAGGTCCATGAGGTCATCAATAATTTCCGGGGGAATTTCATCAAGAGCATCCCGAACCGTATCCACGATCACCTGGACTGAATGCGCCAAAGCTTCGCGTATCTCGACAGATGAAATTTCAACCGTTTCAGGCAAACCGGTTACCAAATTGCGTCCACGCACTTCCATTGTTTTCTCTTTTTCCAGGGGATATGCGGAGCCAATCGTCATTTTGATTCTTTCAGCAATACCATGCCCAATAAGAAGATTGTATTTATTTCGGAGATATTGAATAATATCCTGATCCATTTCGTCACCGGCCACGCGCAAAGATCGTGATGCTACAACGCCACTCATTGACATCACCGCGACCTCGGTCGTTCCGCCACCAATATCGACAACCATACTGCCGCGCACATCGCTAATGGGAAGACCAGCGCCTAATGCAGCTGCGATCGGTTCTTCTAAAAGTAAGGCTTGTCGGGCGCCAGCAGCCATGGCAGCGTCGTATACAGCGCGTTTTTCCACCTCTGTTACACCTGCAGGGATACCGATGACAACACGAGGTTTTGGAAGCGGTACCACGCTTTGTTCATGAACACGCCCGATAAAATATTCCAGCATGATTTGTGTAATATCAAATTCGGAGATCACCCCATCACGAAGAGGTCGCACCGCGATCACATTTTTTGGTGTACGCCCAACCATTTCTTTGGCAGCCATACCAATTGCAAGGGGGCGACGAGAGCGTTTATCAATCGTCACCCAGGATGGTTCATTGATTACAATGCCCTTTCCCTGTACATATACCAGGGTATTTGCTGTACCCAGGTCAATGCCAATATCAAGGGAGAATAGGCCAAGTAGCCAGTTGATAGGATTAAAATAAGCCAAAAGGGGGTTCCTCGACGAAGCAATATTGATAATTTTCTTGAAATCTTCAAGTTGTCAATTAATGCAATGCGTATATTCCGCGCATAGCTTCACAAAGGGCATTATAGCAAAGATACTGGGCATACGCAACTTATCTAAAGTAAGCGGGTTAAGCATTTTTAGAAGATAATCTATTTTATGGAGGAGTTATGTCTAAGAAAGTTGCAATAATTACTGACAGCACGGCCTATATTCCTGACGATTTGGTAGCCAAGCATAATTTGACAGTTTTGCCACTAGAAGTGATTTGGGGTGAGGAGACATTCAAAGATGGGATAGATATACAACCCAGTGAATTTTACACTCGCCTTCAAACTGCAAAGGTGATGCCGTCAACATCCCAGGTAACTATTCCTTATATGCAAGAAGCATTTGAGAAATTGGTAGCTGAAGATTATGACGTACTCGGAATTTTCATTTCCGAAAAACTTTCAGGCACAAACAACTCAGCTGTTCAGGGGCGGGCATCCATGAAATCCGGGCAGGATCGCGTTCATATATTTGACTCGGAAATAACAGCTATGGCGCTGGGCTTTCAGGCCCTGGCTGCTGCTCGTGCGGCCCAGGATGGAGCTTCAATTGAAGATTGTCTTGCAATTGCCGAAAAAGCACGCGCTAACACAGGTGTTTACTTCGCAGTCGACACGCTGGAATTTCTGCATCGCGGCGGACGAATTGGCGGAGCAAAACGCTTGATGGGAACTGCGATGAAGGTAAAACCGATCCTTTCAGTACAGGATGGTGTCGTAGCTTCTATTGAAAGCGTACGCACAAAAAAGAAAGCGCACTTGCGCGTCCTCGAAATTATCAAAGAAGAGATTGGAGACCGCACCCCGATCCACATTGCCACGTTGGAAGCCAACGCTGCTGATGATGCTGATGCTCTGCTCAATCTC
>NZ_CEYOSI010000051.1:3404-18170 GCF_982879505.1 Candidatus Desulfolinea nitratireducens | reverse complement strand
AAACTTCGTCCATCACATCTTTGGGCATGCGCAGGATCTCGGGGGAGACGTAATTGAGCTTGACGTCGAAAAGGGTCAACAGACGGGCCAGTGAGTGGACGGTGCGGCCATATTTCAGGTCGCCGAGCATGGTGATCGTCAGGCCATCCACTTTGCCAGCACCGAGTTCTTCAAAAATCGTGAAAAGATCCAGCAGTGCCTGGGTTGGATGCTCGCCGACGCCGTCGCCCGCATTCAGCACGGGTTTTTCAGCTGCTTCCGCGGCAATCGCCGCCGAGCCAACTTCGGGATGGCGCAAAACGATCACATCCGTATAGCATTCCAGCGTGCGGATGGTATCGGGCAGGCTCTCGCCCTTTGAAACCGAGG
Source organism: Candidatus Desulfolinea nitratireducens (assembly GCF_982879505.1). NCBI lineage: Bacteria > Bacillati > Chloroflexota > Anaerolineae > Anaerolineales > Candidatus Desulfolinea > Candidatus Desulfolinea nitratireducens. The sequence goes on along the minus strand of NZ_CEYOSI010000051.1, from coordinate 17,801 downwards.
AGTATTTGACCTCGTTGATCGCCACAACGCTCCCGCCCAATCGCTGCATGGCGGCCATAAAGGATGAGGCCGTACGCGTGGAGGGTTCGTAGAACAGGTTGGCCAAAATTTTGCCTTTGAGCAGATCGAATGTGCCAACGCGCTCGACCATCCCGCGCATCTCGTGGGCTACGCCGAAGATGTATTCCAGATCGGCGCGGCTGAACTGCTTGACCGAGAGGATATCTTTGCCGTACCACTCCGCGTGGGTGTTGTCGCCAAAGGGCAGGTGGGGGGATTGGGATTCAGTGGGCATAATTTGGTCTCCTAGTTTGGTGGTCTTTTAGTCAAATAGTCTTTTGGTTGATAAGTTGAACTTGATATTTTGAATCGTGATGAGTGACCGGTTCGCGCTTGAATTTAGTTTGCTACTGTTTAAGCGGCGTTTTCTGGGTTGTTAGTCTGTGCCGCCAGTGTTGCAACCAAATCCTGTACAAGAACCATCACCGCTATCTCCATCGCTACCATCCTGTGGCGCGTTCGTGGGTTTCGTAAATGTGAAGAAATCGCTGTTGCAAATCTCTTCGCCGTCGGCATTCAGGGTGGTCACATTCCATTGGTGCTCGCCGCCCTGGTTGTAAGCCGGGTGCATGCTGAAGGCTTCCATGTAGCGGTTCTTGCTGGTTTCGGCGGTTTCGAATTCTAAAGCTAATCCATCCGGGAAGATGAAATTTAAAATATATAACTCTGCTTCATCCAACGCTGTCCAGGTGAAGGTCACTTTTCCCTCGGCGGGGAGTTCGACTTTGTCGAGGGGAGTGAGCAGTTCTACGCAATCAGGATGCTCTGGGGTAAAGGTCGCTGTGGACGCAGGTTTTTCATCTTTTACTTCTGGTGCGGCGTTGATCTTCGCAGGTTCGGGAGTGAAAGTCGCAGTTGGATCTTCCTGCGCGGCGTCATTGCTTGGAGCGGGGGTGGGTGTGCTAACGCCACAGGCGAGTGTTCCAAGTAAAAGTGCGAGGATAAGTATTAGTTTTGATTTCATTTTTTCCTAAACTCAGAACTGCATTGCATCCGCTTTTGGATGCGTTGCAGGTCGGCTTCACAAAATAGCACGTCAGCATTCGCCAGACCCACAGTGCAACGCATCCTATCGGATGCAATGCACTGCTACTTCTCAACTCTTTTTCTCACAAACTCCCCGATCTCATCAAAGGCCGCGCGGCTCTCCGGCAGAAAGCCAAGCGTCTGCCAGACGTGCCACATGCCCTCGTAAACCGATAGGGTCATGCACTGCTACTAGCGTTCTATCCTCTTCACAAACGCACCGATCTCCTCAATGGCCGCGCGGCTCTCCGGCAGGAAGCCAAGCGTCTGCCAGACATGCCACATGCCCTCGTAAATCGTTAGCGTCATGTCCACATCTGCGGATTTGGCATTTTCTGCCAACAGTACAGAATCATCCAGCAATATTTCTTCGCTGCCCACCTGGATCAACAAGGGTGGAAAACCAGCAAAGTCCGCGAAAACGGGCGAAATTAGCGGGTTTCGCAGATCAGCTTCGACCGCGTAGCTGGATGCCCACAGGTGCAAACTCTCTTTAAGCAGCATCGCCTCAGCTTTGGCTTTGCTTTGATGGGATTCCCCGCTTAAGCTCAGGTCTGTCCATGGGGAAAGGCAGATCACGCCTGCCGGGAGGGGTTGCCCCTCAGCGCGCAGGGAGAGTGTCGCAGCAAGGCTTAATCCGCCGCCCGCCGAGTCTCCCGCGATGATGATGTTTTCAGCCCTGAAGCCCTCTCCCAGCAGCCACCGATAGGCAGCCACAGCATCGTCAACCGCTGCGGGGTAAGGATGCTCCGGTGCAAGACGATATTCCGGCAGGAAAACACGTGCTTTTGTTTTTTGCGACAATGTCGCAGATAGCAAACGATATAAAGCGATATTTCCGATGACATAGCCACCGCCATGTAGATACAAGATCACCTTCTCCGGATCTGAATCTAGATTGTAGATCCACTCGGCATTAAGTCCATTGCTATTTACTTTCTCAACAGTGATGGATGCGGGCAGCTTTCCCATCCATTTCGCAGATCGTTCTGAATTTGCACGGCTCTCTTCAATCGGGCCATACTTCTTGAAGATCAATTTGAGAAGCGTTCTGAAGATGGAATTCCTGAGTTTTGTCAACATTTTTCAATCCTGCTTTATCGATTTTTCGTCATGCTCATGCCTGTGATGGATATCAGGCATGTGGTCGTGTTCATGCTCTTCAGCAAGATGCTGATGTTCGCCCGCATGAGCTGCTGTGGCGAGGTCATGTCCGTGCGCTGGATCATCATGTCCATGTCCGTGCTCATGGAGTAAAGCCGTATGAATATGTGTATGCTGATGCTCTTCATTGACCAATAAATAGGCCCCACCCAGCATCAATAGGGTCGCAAATACAAAAGCGATTGTAGGCATTTCGCTAAAAATGACAATAGAAAGCAACACACCTGCAAGTGGGGATGTTCCATATAATGCGCTGGTGCGCGCAGCGCCCAATCCACGCATCGAACGGATGAAGAGAAATGTGCTCAACCCATAGCTGATCCAGCCAAGCAGCAGGGTCCACAAGATCGAAACGAGGGGGGGAATCTGTTCGCCGAGGCTGAGTGCCAGAAAAAACGAGAATATGCCCGCGACCAACCCTTTCCACGCAACAATGGATAGGGGGTCTTTTCCGGAAATATTGCGGGTGAAATTATTATCCACACCCCAAAGCGTGGTTGCCAGCAATACCCCAAGGGCTCCCAACGATAGCCCCCATCCGCTTTCAAAATTTGTAGAGATAATGATGCTTGCCAATGTAATCACTAAAATCGCACTCCACGCGCGGCGGCTGATTGCCTCTCTAAAGACGAGCATCGCGATCAGGGTTGTTGCCGCTCCCTCGAAATTGAGCAGCAGCGATGCGCTGGAGGCGGGCGTTTTTTCCAAACTGAGCATCAAAATGATCGGCGCAGCGATCCCGCCAGAGATGATCGCGCCAGCCAGCCATTTAATATCCGTTTTACGGATCCCCGCTTCTTTTCCTTTTGATGGTTGCGCAAATTTGATCAATGCGATTCCTGATCCGCTGCCAAGATAGAGAAATGCAGCCAGAAAGATAGGATTAACATCCCCCAGTAATAATTTTGAGAGTGGCGCGCTGATTCCGAAAAATAGAGCAGCTAATAATGCTTGAATGATATAGGGGAAATTATTGGATTTCATCTGCTCTACTCTCTAATATTTGAACCAAAACCCTTTTTAGCCAAAATCTTTCCATCTTTAACCACCTCTTTCCCGCGGAGGAGAACCCGTGTCACGCGCCCTTTGACTTGCCAGCCTTCGAAGGGCGTCCAGCCGCATTTGGTGAATTGCTCCGCACTACGGATCTCATACCGGGCATCCTCATCCACCTCGATCCAGGTCTCGGGTTGATCCGGTAGATTGAAGATCCGTTTGGGGTTGGTATGCATCTTTTCGATGAGGTCGTCAATCCTAAGGCGGCCCTCATCTACAGCTGTGAGCAGCAGCGGAAGCGCCGTCTCCAGCCCCGGAAATCCCGGTGGGGGATTCTCGGAATCTTTCTCTTCAAGGGTATGTGGTGCGTGGTCAGTAGCGATGCAATCGATGACATCGAGGTTTGCCCAGAGGGCATCCACGTCGGCTTGGGTGGCGAGGCGTGGGCGGACTTCGAGACGCCCCCCCCTAGCCCCCCCCGTAAACGGGGGGGGGATGAGGGTTTCCCCACCGCTCGCGGGGGGGACGGAAGAGGGGGCGGTTAGAAGTAAATGATGCGGAGCAACTTCGCAGGTGACTTTGATTCCCTTTTCCTTGGCAGCCTTGATCAGCAAGACTTCTTCCTTTAGTGAAATATGGGCAATATGGACGGGACGATCATAGATCGCAGCGAATAAAATTCCCGCGGCCATTGTTCGGGATTCTGAGTGCAGGACAATAGGGAGATTTTTGGGGAAGCTGGCAAAATGTGCCATCCAGAGAGACATATCATCCAAACGGAGTTCGCCAAAGGTCGAGTCGAGATACATCTTTAGCCCGGCAGCGCGCGGCGCCAGCTCTGCGGCGAGTGAGGCATTATCGGGTCCGGCGCCGAGGAATTGAGCGTAATCACAGCGCGCTTTTTCTTTGGCGGAAGCAAGCCCAAGGTCGAGGGTCTTTTCGTCAAATATTGGCGGAGTGGTATTCGGCATGGCAAGAATCGTGGTGAATCCACCCGCCAACGCGGCCTGGGTCGCTGTATCCCAATCTTCTTTATGCGTGGCGCCAGGTTCGCGAACATGAACGTGGGGGTCAATTAATCCGGGGAGTTTTATCATGGTTCTTTTTTTAGTCAGTAAGGAAAACGGATAGTATCTTAATTATAGCGATTCTCGCAAAAAAAGGGATCAGGCTTATTCCCGATCCCTTTTTTAATAAATAGAATACTATTCTGAAGGTTTGAAGATCACGAAAACCAGATTCATCAGTATACCGATGATGGCTGAAAAGACGATAGCCGGAATGCCAGCCGGGAAAACGCCGGGGATGACGAAGGGGAAGAGACCATCGGGCAGCGCCAACGCGCCACCAATGCCGGTGATGATTATTGTTGCCCCAACTGCCAGATTTGCTGGTGAAAACAAATCTACATTTTCAGACATTTTAAGGGCAATGCCTTGCATGGCGATTACGCCAAACAGATAAATGGCTAAACCACCTGTGACTGCGACAGGGACGCTGTTGACGATGCCTGCTAGTTTTCCTATAAAACCAAGCAGGATTGCAAAGATACCAGCCGTGATCAAGACGGGCACGGAATAGTTTCGGGTGATTGCCATCAGCGAATTATTTTCACCATAGTTGGTGCCTGCTGCGCCACCAAGGAAGCCGACGACCATATCATCGACACCATCGGCAACCAGATTCAAACCGATCAGCTCTTTGATATTGAGCGGATCGCGTTTGAGTTGCTCGGCCAGGGCATCTATGTAAAGACTCATCTGGTAAAGATGGGCAGTTGATTCCGGGATGGTCGCGATAGCGATCAAGGCAATGCTGATCACCAAGCCCCACGCGTTCGGATCTGTGAAGGCCGGGAGGGTGATATTCGGCATGCGCACCCAGGCGGCGTTAGTAATAACGCTAAAATTTACAATACCGAGCGCGGCAGAAAGCAAATATCCAACCAACGCACCAAGTAGAATAGGCAGCATGCCAAGTAATCCTTTGCCACGCAAATAAACTGAAAAGAGTACGGTGGCAATCAGGGTAACAAAGGCAACCAACCAGTTTGCAGAAGCCATACCAAGTGCTGCACCAGCCAGCGCCACACCAATGACAATAGCAACTGAGCCGGTTACGATGGGTGGTAAAACTTTATCGAGCGCAGCTTTGCCGATTTTCATGATGAGAAGACCAATCAGGATATTAAATAACCCTGTTCCCATAATACCGACTTGCACCAGGCGAACACCTTCTGGGCAGTAGAAAGTATTGGGATCGCTGAAGCAGTCACCAGCGTAGAGTGACATGGCGGTTACGACCACGGCTATATATGAAAATGACGATCCATAATACATTGGGATTTTGCGTTTCGAGACCATGAGCGCAATGATCGTACCAATGCCTGATGCCAACAGCGTCACACCGACGTCAAACTTGGTCAGGATGGCAACAAGGACTGTGGCCGGGAACATGGTTAGTACCTGTTGGAAACCAAGCGATAGCATGGCTCCGACGGGAGGTTTATCTCCCGGCAGATAACCTTGAACAGCGGATGTTTTTGTGGCAGTCATTCTTTCTCCTTATGGATTAGCGCACACTCAGATAGAGCATGTTTTTACCTACACCGCATGCAGGTATAAAAAAAGAGAGCCGCGAAAGGCTCTCTAATGAACGAAAGGAAAAGCAGGCTCGGCCCCAATGGGCGAGGCGGCTTGTGGAGTTATGTGAAAGGGATACTTAACCATATCGTTGTGATTATATGCAAGCTGATGTTCTTGTCAAGAGAGTTGACGCTTTTCAGTACCATTTTTTCTATATTTTTATGTACACTGTGTATGTAGAGGATAAAAAGAATATATAGAACCTATCCTAAAAATAAGTGAGATGTGCATTGCATCTGGATGATGCGTTGCACATCGGCTTCGAGCAAGAAAATATATTCTTGAAAACCCGACTTGCAATAGCATGCCCTTTGGGTACGCACTTGCGAAGTGCAATGCAAATCTAACATCCTTTCATAACGAATTTTAGGATAGATATTAAGGCTACAGACAAAAAAAGACGCCACCAAAAAGGTGACGTCTCAAAATTGTGTGCGTTTTTCTACTCAGCAAGCGGGATATCTGTGGCGTCACCGGAAGGTTTTTCTTCTTCCGAAACCTCTTCTGGAACCTCACCAACTATTTCCAATTCGGGAACAAGCTCAGGGTCAAGTTCGGCTTCGGGATCCAGCTCCACTTCATCTTCCTCTTCTTCTTCGATTTCTGGCGAGAAACGTCCCGGTACAAAACCGGAGCCAGCCGGGATCAGCTTCCCGATAATGACATTCTCTTTCAGTCCATAGAGCGGATCTTCATCAGAGCCAATGGCTGCCTTCGCCAAAACCTTGATCGTATGCTGGAAGGATGCGGCGGAGAGGAACGAATCGGTATTCAGGGAGGCTTTGGTAATCCCCAAGAGAACGTTGACAAATCGAGCAGGCTTTTTGCCTTCTTCGAGCAGGGCTTCGTTTATCCGTTGAACATCAAGTCTGTCAACCACATCACCTGGCAAATAGGCACTACCTTGCGGGTGCGTGATCTGGACTTTGGAGAGCATTTTGCGGATGATCACCTCAAAGTGCTTATCATGGATATTTTGACCTTGAGAGCGATAAACCTGCTGAATTTCAGACATCAGGTATAACTGGCAGATATCAGCACCTTGAATGCGGAGAATACGATGTGGGTTCAATGAACCTTCAGTAAGAGGCTGCCCGGCTTCAACGTGGTCTCCATCAACGACCAACAGGCGCGCGGTGGTAGGGATATCGTATTCGCTTGCTTCGCGTTGCTCATATGAAACATGAATTGTTCTGCCCTCGATGCGGACTTTGCCGTCATTTTGAGCAGCAATGGTTGCTTCATCAAGAGTGGCCAGTATTTCGCCAGCTTTTATCTCGTCTTCTTCGCTAATACCAATCTCCCAATCTTCAGGGATTTCGTAGGTATCACTGACCATTTCACTCTGTTCAACAGTGACAACACGCAGATCAGCATATTTTTCAGATTGAGAAAGACGTACCTTGCCACTGATTTCAGACATCACGGCTTCACCCTTCGGAGCCTTACGAGCTTCGAAAAGTTCTTCTACACGCGGTAGACCCGTTGTGATATCGCTGCCTGCCGCAACACCGCCCGTATGGAAGGTTCGTAGCGTTAGCTGTGTGCCTGGCTCACCAATAGACTGGGCAGCGACAATACCAACTGCCGAACCAAGTTCAACCAATTTGCCACGCCCAAGATCGTTACCATAGCATTTAGCACAAACACCGTGCTGGAGTGCACAAGTCAGCGCGGAGCGAACGAAGATCTCTGGTAAATCGGCTTTCATGATCCTGCGACCCATCTCGTGCGTAATGGTATCGTTACGTTCGCCAATCACCTCACCTGTTTGCGGATCAATGATCCGGTCCGCCAGGAGACGGCTATGGATACGCGCACCAAGGGATTGCCCGGCAATATCATCATCTCTGCGGATGATGATGCCGTTGGTGGTTTCACAGTCATGTTCGTTGATAATTAAATCCTGTGCAACATCAACAAGTCGGCGGGTAAGATAACCGGCATCCGCTGTACGGAGTGCGGTATCTGCCAAACCTTTACGGGCACCATGCGTTGAGATGAAGTATTCCAACGCAGTCAGGCCCTCACGGAAATTCGAGCGGATAGGAAGTGGGATAATACGTCCTGAGGGGTCAGCCATAAGACCGCGCATACCAGCCAACTGTGAAATTGGACCGAAACCACCTTTGGTTGCACCAGAGCTGGCCATCGTGGCAAGATTCCCGTTCGGGTCCATCACCTTGCGCACTTCGGCAGCAACCTCATTGGTAGTATCCTGCCAGATCTGGATAATGTGCTCATCCTGTTCCTGCTCGGTTAGCAAACCACGGCGGAAATCACGTTGAACCAGCTCCACAGCCTGAAGCGATTTCTGGATAATCTCTTCTTTCGCTTCAGGTACAGTAATATCAGAAATGGCTACGGTTACACCAGAGCGCATTGCATATTCAAAACCGATGCTCTTAATGCCATCCGCAACTGTTGTTGTCACATCCTGCCCGCAGATTTCGTAAACATCTGCAATCAGATCTTTTACACCGCCTTTATCCAGGGTTATATTTACGAATTGGATTTCAGGTGGCAAAATATTATTAAAGATCGCGCGCCCCACTGTGGTTATATGCATACGCGTTTCAGCTTCATCAAGGCGCGAGCCTTCCTTATCGTACCAACTAGTAATTCTCAGGTTGATATTGGTATGGACTTCAACCTTTTCAAGTTCAAAAGCAATAATCACTTCATCAATTGAACCAAAGGTGCTCCCCTCACCCTTATAGTCAAAGGGATCTTCCATCGTCAGATAGTAAACACCCAGAACCATATCTTTCCCTGGGCTGATGATCGGTTCACCATCCGCCGGTTTCAGCAGGTTCTTGGATGACAACATCAGCCGTCGCGCCTCTTCAACTGCTTTTTGCGAAAGCGGTACGTGAACTGCCATTTGGTCGCCGTCAAAATCGGCGTTGAAGGCAGTGGTGACCAAGGGATGCAATTGAATTGCGCTTCCTTCGATAATCAAGGGTTCGAAGGCCTGGATACCAAGACGATGCAAGGTTGGCGCACGGTTTAGAAGCACAGGACGGTCTTTAATAACATCTTCAAGGACTTCCCAAACCTCCTGACGATTGCGTTCAATCATTCGGCGAGCGCCCTTAACATTTGCAGCGTAACCTCTCTTGACCAAGCCTCCAATAACGAAGGGGCGGAAGAGTTCCAAGGCCATCTTTTTAGGAAGACCACATTGATATAATTTTAATTTCGGTCCAACAACAATCACTGAGCGACCTGAATAATCAACACGCTTACCCAACAGGTTACGGCGGAAACGCCCCTTCTTGCCTTTGAGCATATCACTGAGTGATTTAAGTTCGCGACGACCACGTCTTGAGAGGGCTTTTCCACGCTGAGAGTTATCGATCAGCGAGTCAACAGCCTCTTGCAACATTCGCTTTTCGTTGCGAATAATTACATTTGGTGCGCCCAACTCTAAAAGTCGTTTGAGACGGTTGTTCCGATTAATAACACGGCGATAGAGATCGTTCAAATCCGATGTTGCGAAACGGCCTCCATCCAACTGCACCATTGGGCGCAAATCCGGGGGGATCACGGGCAAATAGCTCATGATCATCCATTCGGGTTTGTTCCCGGAACGGAGGAATGCCTCGACCACTTTAAGGCGGCTGGTCGCTTTTTTGCGTTTTTGCTTGCTTTTAGTTGTGCGAACTTCAATCCAGAGCTCTTTCGAAAGGGCCTCAAGGTCAATACGCTGGAGGATATCCAAAAATGCTTCGGCACCCATCTCGGCGCGGAAAATTTTCCCCCAACGCGATCTGATATCTCGGAAGCGAATTTCGCTGAGAAAATCAAAAATCTGTAAATTTGCCAATTCTTTACGAGTCTGTTTGTTTTTCTCTCGTGTTTCAGCCGCTTGACCATCAACCTGATCATGCAACAATGCCAATTCTTCTTCAGTTGTGGCTTTCAGAGTTTCGATCTCTTGATCAAGTGTTGCAAATTCACCTTCTTTTTGCTCGCGAAGATCGTTTTCGACCTTACGCAGATGTTCTCTGACAATTTCCTGCACTTTGCTAATATGCTGATTAGCAATTTTGGTACCAGCCTCTGCAATCACATCACCTGTCGCAGTAAAAACAACTTTTTTGCGCGTTTCTTTCCCCATCTGTTCCTGCAGGCCATCATCCAGGCGCTGCCCTTCTTTCATTACCGGTTCAAGCAAGGCAGCGGTTTTTTCATTAAATTTTTCTTCCAGCGCGGCTCGATGTTGCTCAAGCGCCGCTAATGCTGTTTCCCCACGCTCTTTGATCTCGACTACCTTGGCATTTAACAGGGCACTCTGTTCCTGGTCAAAACCTTTGATTTCTTCGTCCAGGATGCTTAATTCTTTTTCTCGAGCATCTTCGTCAACATACGTGACGATATATTGTGCAAAGTAAAGAACGCGATCAAGATTTTTGCGGGAAATATTCAGCAACAACCCCAAATAAGATGGGATACGGCGCGTATACCAGATATGGGCAACAGGCGTCGCCAGTTGGATATGTCCCATTCGCTCTCGGCGTACTGCCGAACGTGTAATTTCAACACCGCATTTATCGCAAGTTATACCTTTATAGCGCGGGTTCTTGTATTTTCCACAATAGCATTGCCAATCACGCTGTGGTCCAAAAATCGCCTCACAAAAAAGACCATCTTTTTCAGGGCGGAGACGACGATAATTAATGGTTTCTGGTTTTAAAACCTCGCCATATGACCAACTACGAATTATTTCTGGTGAAGCAAGACTGATACGAAGTGCTTTGAGCCCCTTAGTTTCCACTGGACACTCTCCTAGTCGTCTAAAGCTCTGGAAATCCAGAGCCTTTCAGATAAGTTTCTTGTGTGTTAACTACTGCGCAAGACACACAAAAGCAAGCGCATTGAGTTTATTTTCTCAAGCGCTCGCAAATATTCAATATTCTGAGTAAGATTTTCATCCAAGTCGTAGATTATACCAACGATTTATTAAACCCGTCAAGTAAAAACAACTAGAATTTGAGCAATTCAAGAATATCCCCAACTGTGATATTAAAAATTTCATCCATGATTGCAGGATCAACTTTATACGGACCACCAAAAGAGCCATCTCCATAAATGTCCCGTGTTGATTTTGCATCCAGGATTGAGCTGGAAACATAGGGTGGCGTTTTTGGCAGCTCAGGTGTCTCACCAACAAGGGTAAATGGAAATGCTTCCATCCAATTGGCGTGAGCAGGCTTTAATTCCTGTTTTAGTGCGATTGATTCAATGCCATGAGATTGCCACCATGCATACCAATTTAACTTTAGGGCCGGTAATTCATTAGCCAATTCGACCAAGCGAGACCGGACTCCATCGTTGCCGCCATGACCATTCAAGACCAAAATGCGGCGAAATCCCTGATTGAATACAGAGCGAACAATATCCTCAACCGCATCCAACAAGGTGCTTAATCGGAAGCTGATCGTTCCAGGGTAATCAAGGAAATAGGGCGATGATCCAAAGTTAAGTGGTGGCGCAACCAGCACCCCGCTTTGTTGAGAAGCAGCATCCGCCAGAGCAAGAGGAATTTTGATGTCAGTCAGCAAGCTCAGGTATCCATGCTGTTCGGTTGCACCAATAACAATCATGAGACGATCATCTTTTAATAGATAGTTCTCAATATCCATCCAATTCAATTCTTCAAAACGCATAAGATTTTCTCCAGGGAATAGAATAACAAGCCTGGGGGCGGGTGTCAAGGAGGGAGATAAAATGCAAGAATCATGATATAGTGGATAGGAGAATCAAATGATCTATGGAGGTTGAATAGCTATGAAAATTAAACCCCTCTTCTTGATTTCCGTCATCATGACACTGACGTACATCACAGCTTGCTCTCCGTCCACCCAAGCACCTACCGAAACCCCACCGGTGATGACCGCCACTCCCCCCCCTGCCCCACCAACAAATATCCCTGGTACTCCAACTCACGCCTTGCCACCCCAGGACCCATACTGCACAGACGAAGCTGTTTTTGTTGCAGATATGACAATTCCGGATGATACGAAGCTATCTGCGGGAGAGGCTTTTACAAAAACCTGGAAATTACGCAATTCAGGGACATGCACCTGGAATGAATTCTATAGCCTGGAATTTGTCAGCGGCGATCAAATGAACAGCCCGCTCACGGTTCCCTTGAATGAAACTGCTCCGGAGGAAACACTTCAAATATCGGTTTCGTTGGTTGCCCCTGTAACGAGCGGAATATTTACGGGCGTCTATCAATTCAAAAACACACTAGGCGAGGTTATTAGTATTGGCAAAGTTGATAATATCTGGCTAAGAATTATCGTCGAAGATGGCACTGTTGCCATTCCGCCCACATCTACGCTGTCCGGACCCTGTAACCCCGACCGAAATCCTGCTTACGAAAGCGAAATCCTGACCCTGATCAATAACGCCCGCGCCAACAATGGATTATCTACACTGAGTTTGAACGCTCAACTTATGGCTGCGACCGATGCTCATTCTGAGGATATGGCTTGTAATAGCCTGCTCAGCCATACCGGCTCAGACGGGTCTTCGGTTGTGTCACGGGTTGCTGCGCAGGGCTATTCGGCTTTGTATATTGTCGAGAATATTTACGCGGGCGGAACAGCTCAGGACGCAGTGAACTGGTGGATGAACGACCAGACCCACCGTGAGGCAATTATTAGCAAGCAGGTATCTGAAATCGGGATCGGTTATGCCTATCTTGGCAGCAGCACCTATGGTGGCTATTTTTCGGTCAACCTTGCCAGCCCCTAAAATGGAACCTAATTGAGTACCGCAGCGAGTGGGGCCGGAGCGGCGATCTGTATGGATTGCCCAGCCGCCTGAGCTTGCTCTGCATCACGCGCCCATAGATAGAGACAGGTATGATAAGCAGTAGATGTGTAGGTGCTGATCACAGTCGCGATCATGGCGAAGATGAAGAAGACCAGCAGTCCCAGCCCGATCCCCAGGACCAGGCCAAAGGTCACGGTTGGACCGCCAGCCAGGTAGATGATACTGTAGCCAAGCCCGAACCCCAGGCCTGCTCCCGCCAAACCAAGCAGAAATCCGATCAACCCAGTCACTGCCTTCACCCCAACGGTGCTGATTCCCACCAATAACAGATTTTCCTTGATGATCTGCGTTGCCCGTTTAATCCCATCCTTGAGATCGATATCTTCGATCACCATCGCGGGGAGAATGAGATATGCGGCCTCTGTCCAGACAGTTTCGATCAGGCCGGCGAGCATATTACGCCCACCCTTATTCCCCTTGCCTTTGACCATATTTTTTACTGTATTTACGGCAGTGGATGCAGCAGCAAGGGTAGCGAGATCGAAGAGATCGCGTTTAACGATTGCCCAGGCCTTATCCATGCGCCCATCGCCTTCGGAGAGATAGCCATAGATCAGATAGACCGTCATCGCTGAAAAAATATAGCTGACGATGAAATTGGCAAAGACCAGCAATGCTCCCGCAAGGACAATGATCGCCTGCCCAATAAAACCGCTATTACCAAAGGCCATGCCAAGGAGGGCAATCGGAATAATGCCGATCACAGAAACAACTGCCCCCGCAAAAAGGGTATAGATGGAGGGTTTGATCAGGTCTTTATCAGCAGAGGCCATCTGCCAGGCCTGTTTGAGAAATTGCCAACCGCGTGAGAATGATTCCATGAGGGGACTCCTGTCGACTTACCAACTTGAAGGCTTGGAAAAACTGCCTTTTTCATCCGAGAGGGTATTGGGAAATAAACTTTTTGACAAAGCGCCTTTGCGAATATTTTTAATAAAATATGCTAAGGGTTGTAAAGCAACACTTGGGTTTTTCTGAGGATTAAGGATTCCAACAGGTTTATTTAACCCTTCTTTTACAAAGCGAATAGGCTCGAGGAGATCTGAATCATTTGAAACAATAACTGCTAATTCATATTTATTCATAAAACCGTCGATTAGCAAGTGAGTGGCAATATTAACATCTGATCCTTTTTCTTCGGTTTTTATAACTTTTGCAAAACCCGTTTGAGGTGGTGCAAGTCGCATGGTTACTGTATGAGACAAGAAAGTACCTTTAATGATTTCTAAATTGGGAATAGTTTTTAGTGCGCGCAAATATCTTTCTTGTCGAATTAGTTTTTCTGGATCATTAGGACGAGGAGTAACCAATGCTGTAAAATATTTAATCGTTGCAATTTCATCTCTCGGCAGGAGCAATTGACATAACTTGGCAATATTAAGCCAATGATAGGGAGTCTTCCTAATACAACCATAGTAAAAATTAAAACCGTCAATGTAAATATTTGCTTTCATAAAGCCACCTTAAACACAGAAGCCGCCTAAAGGCGGCTTCGCACCGGGTTCGTTACCTACTGCCGGGGGATACGCCTCTATTATTACTATATATGGTGGTATTGTCAAGTTAAATTATTAATTGGTCAATAGATAAATTATTCGATTAATCTTGCATATATCACTAATTATAGCAAACTTATCGGTCCAACTTCAACCCGCCA
>NZ_CEYOSI010000051.1:1330-3304 GCF_982879505.1 Candidatus Desulfolinea nitratireducens | reverse complement strand
GTAAAAATTGGCGTAATCATGCCTGGATGCGTGTTGGACCACATAATGCTCTGGCTCAAAACTTTGCAGCAGCACACGTCCGCCACGCTCGGAACGTCCCGCTCGGCCAGCGACTTGTGTCAGCGTCTGAAAGACTCGTTCCGCTGCAAAGGGATCAGGGAGATTTAATCCCACATCTGCCAATACCACGCCAACGAGTGTAACGAGGGGCAGATCCAGCCCTTTGGCGAGCATCTGCGTACCGACCAGCACATCTGCCCGGTGAGCGGTGAAATGGTTCAAAATCAGCTCGTGGGCGTCTTTGGTGCGGGTTGTATCCCAATCCCAGCGCAGCACACGGGCATCAGGGAAAAGGACATTGACTTCGTCCTCGACCCTTTCGCTCCCCAACCCATAAGCACGGATTTTTTCACTCTTACATTCGGGGCAGGTTTTGGGCATCTGACGAGTGTAATTGCATCGATGGCATTGCAAGCCCCCCCCTCTACCTCCCCCCCTCGTGGGGGAAGGATTTGACATATGCAAGGTGAGCGGAGTTTCGCAGCGAGGACATTTCAGGGTATGCCCGCAATCACGGCAGAAAATATAGGTCGCCGTACCACGTCGATTGAGAAAGAGAATTACCTGCTCGTTGCGTGCCAGCGTTTGGGATAAGGCATCCTTGAGGGCGCGGCTGAAGATGCCACGGTTGCCGGATTTCAACTCGGTGCGCATATCGACGACCTGGACGGGAGGTAGTTCACGTTTAGCAATTCTCTCAGGGAGTTCGACGAGTGCAAAAGCGCCCTCACCCCCGCGTCGCTTCGCTTGCTCCCCCTCTCCCGCCTTGCGGGAGAGGGAAATTCGAGCGGAGCGAGAATGGGTGAGGGCGCTTTTTGCTTGATACATCAAATCAATAGGCGGTGTTGCCGATCCCAAGATGCAGACCGCGCCATTGATCTCAGCGTAGATTTGGGCAGCTTTTACTGCATCATAAAAAGGTGGCTCAGTTTGGTGATACGAGCCATCATGAAATTCATCCAACACGATCAAACTCACCTTGGGCAGCGGTGCAAAAAGCGCACTGCGCGGTCCAATGACAACTTTCAGCGATCCTGCCCGTGCCCGCCGCCAGGTATCGTAACGTTCGCCTTGTGATAGTTTCGAATGGATCAAGCCCACCTGTCCTGGAAAACGGGCCAAAAGTCGACGTACTGTCTGCGGGGTAAGCGCGATCTCGGGAA
This sequence comes from Candidatus Desulfolinea nitratireducens, assembly GCF_982879505.1. Classification (NCBI taxonomy): domain Bacteria; kingdom Bacillati; phylum Chloroflexota; class Anaerolineae; order Anaerolineales; genus Candidatus Desulfolinea; species Candidatus Desulfolinea nitratireducens. Next base: position 2,081 of record NZ_CEYOSI010000051.1, on the reverse strand, counting down.
CAAGGATTAATGCCTGTCCGCCACGCCGAATGGCCTCCTGGGCAGCACGGATATATATTTCTGTTTTCCCTGAGCCAGTCACGCCATGCAAGAGAATTGGGCGAGTTTGCGATTCAGCGAAGGATGAATATACCTCCCTCATCGCTTCCTCCTGCGCGGGTGTCAATACCCAGGCATCGCTTTCTTCTTTTTCAACTTTTACCTTCTCAACCGGATCACGCCAAATCTCCGTCTCGCGCAGTGAGATCAGGTCTTTTTCAGCCAGAATCTGCAAATCAGCCAGGTTGCAACCGCTCTCAGCATAGACCCATGTCACCGCGATGGCATCCGCTTCACGCATCAGGAACTGGAGGGCTGCTGCGCGGCGTTTTTGTGTTGCTTCAGTTTTCCCCAGCGAGGACATGGATTCTTCAGCAAAATCTGGTGGGACAGCCAACTGTGCTGTGCGAATAAATTTTGGTCGTACCTTTGGCGCGGGTAAAACAGACTTGCTGGAAAGAATGCCGCGACGTACCAATGCCTGCGCCGATTGACGCCAATCGACATGTTTGAAGTGACGATCAATTTGTCGGCCGCGCAGTGAGCCGCATTTTTGAAGAAGGCTTAGCAAACGTTTTTGAATTTTTGAAAACTCGATAGGTGATTCCCCAACCCCCATTTCCCAATCCCGATTCCCAAACTCTGTATCCGCTTGCTGGCTTAATCCGCTCGGCAAGATCAACCCCACCATTGCGGCGAGGGGATTTAAGGT
>NZ_CEYOSI010000051.1:0-1320 GCF_982879505.1 Candidatus Desulfolinea nitratireducens | reverse complement strand
TTTGCTCCGCCATTCTCTCTGCAAGCGCAATTTGTGCGGGGGTAAGCACAGGCAACGGATCAAGCAAGTCTACAACGGATTTTGTAACAGCAACGGAGGGTTTATCCAAAAAGCGTAATATTACACCTTGAACAATCTGATTATTAAAGGGGATGGTTACCAGAGTCCCAATACCAACTTTTCCCTCCAGCTCAGGGGGCAACTGATAATCAAAAACCCCGCTGATAGCTGGGATATTAACAGAAATTTGGACAAAGGTAGTCATGGATTTATTGCAGATAATGAGCGGAGGGGTAGCGATAGCGAAGACATAGTCTATGAACAGCCTCATAAAATCCGTCCCTTACCCATCCGGGTACAGGCGGCTGTGCTCCTCTCTTCAGTCGCCGCTCAGGAACTGTCATTGTTATTCTTCTTTTAATAAGGTCAACTCAATCCGGGAGATTCGCATTCCTTCCATTTCGGTGACTTTTAGACAGATATTATCTTCGGGGATTTCGATCTGGTCGTCCAGATTGGGGATGCGCCCCAAGCGTCCCATAACGAACCCTCCTATGGTATCGTAATTCTCATCGGTGAGTGACAAGCCTGTTTGCTGGTTGACGTATTCGATCAACGCCAAACCATCCAGCAAGATCGATCCGCCAGGCTGGATCTGAATTTCCGGCAAATTGTCGTCAAATGGATCGCGGATATCACCGATAATCTCCTCCAATAAATCTTCCAGAGTAACGAGCCCCGCTGTCCCACCATATTCATCCAGGGAAATCGCAATATGCTGATGCCCGTCACGGAATTCATGGAGAAGCTTTGTGACAGAGATCGTCTCCGGTACAAATAGGGCTTCACGCATTAAATCCTTTGCAGGCGTCTCACGATTATTTGGGTCTTCAAGCCTGTTAAGCAAGTCTTTGACATGCAAGATCCCAACAACATCATCAAGATCTTCCCCAAAGACTGGGAATTTAGTATACACATTCTCGCGGATTAACGCGGCGGCATCATAAAGAGGTGTATCTGCCTGAATGGCAGTAATCTCTGTGCGCGGGATCATCACCTGCCGTACGACCAGTTTGCCAAAATCGAAAATCGCCGAAAGCATTTCTCGCTGAGGCTGTTGGATAATTCCTTCTGTATCAGGCCCAGAGACGATGGTTTTTAATTCTTCAATGGTATAAACTGTATTATGCGAAGCCTCTCCATCCAAACCAAAAAGACCCAAGGTGCCACGGGTAAGCCAATCAAGTAATGAGACAAACCCACTAAAAGCCTTCATAAATATACTCATGGACGATGCAGTGGTTGTCGAGAAGCGTTCCG
>NZ_CEYOSI010000050.1:0-18194 GCF_982879505.1 Candidatus Desulfolinea nitratireducens | reverse complement strand
GCAGGGCAAGTGAATATCCGCATTTGCGGAAGCAAGAAAAGCAGGCATGATAATTTCATGCCTGGCATAATAAAAAGCCCCCTGCCAAGAAAATTTTGGAAGGGGGCTAAAACTTTTGGCGGGAGTTGAACCCGCGATTTTCACGCTCACCGATTGAGCATCAAAAGCTTGAGGGAAAGAAAATAATTAAACGCAAAACGGGCGTTGCTTGGGTTTACCAAACAACGCCCGTTTATTTATGGCCTGGATTGAAGTTACTCAACAGATTGCTTTAGTTCACATGAGAAGCTCAAGCAATTTCTTTTTATCCACTTGCATTTCCCATTCGGGGGTGATGAGGAATGCCTGGATATCATGCAAAACATCTTTTTGCCAATCCAGTTCTTCCAATCGCCTACGAACAAAGCCTCGCCAATTATCGGGAACCATGACGGGACCTTGCCAATCAGATTGCGCTAAAGCATGATTGAGTAATTCCAGATTGGGCATATCCCATTCTGGTTGCGATAAATACCACCACAGGTCAAAAATATCACGTCCCTTTGGATAAACCCTCTGCAATACAGCGTGCAGTTTTCCTGCCAAAAGAGAAGCACGATCATGGTGTTGTAAATTCAGAGCGACATAGCGTTTTAGGGAGGTCGTCGCTAATATGGCTCCTGCGGGTGGGTTCGTGTCAATCTCCAGCTTTACTGCCAAGACTTCATCTTGATGCGCCGATAGCCCTAATTCATAAAGCAGGCCGCGAAAGCGTACAAAGGCTTTATGGACAACACGCTTATCATTGATTTTGAAATCAAGCATATAGGCTTCCGCCAAAAAATCTTGTTCAATTTGACGCAGATAACCTCGAAAATCATAGGCTTCGGGTGCATGCTCCAGAGTAAAATCAAGGTCTTCTGAGTAACGAGGAATCTCATAAAGAAATCGCAAAGCAGTTCCCCCGTGGAAGGCAAGACTTTGCATTGCACCAGCGCGTTGTAAGCTTTGCAAAATGCGGGCTTGCAGATATTCACGCATAAGGTGTTGTGCGATTAAAGGTGTTTCTGCCTCAGCACAGAGTTTGAGTAAATATGCTTTCATAGCACTTCATACTCATGCATCTCATGTTCGGCAAGTTTTCTAATGACCACCGCAGCCCGTTTGATTTTTGGTTTGTTGAAATGCTCTGCAAATTCTTCCAAGCGTTCTAAATCAAGATTTTCGAGATTTTGTAAGCGCAAGGATTGGATAAATTCAAGAGAGTCTCCGCCTTTCCGCAGATAGATGAGATCAAGCAAAGCTTTTTCAGGATAGGCAATATAGGCAAATTGCTCTTCAATAATCAAACGATATTCCATGCCGAAAAAATAACGGGGGTGAATATGTCTATAGAGAAATCTGCCAAACTCATTTGTCCACTCTCGTGGGCGACCCGTTGTGACCGAGGTGACAACTGCAACATGCTCTGGAATTAGATTGTGGTAACGCAATGCCATTTCCAGGCTGATATAAGAACCAGGCTCCAAACGATTTGCGATACGAAAAGGATGGGGTTCAAATTTTCGCTTTTCCTTGGGAAGGATATAGAGACCTCGCCGGAGCGAGATTACTTTGCCCGCACTCGCCCAATCGCTTAGTCGGCGTTGTGTTTGATAAGGAGAGCTTTTCCCAACAGTCAAAAGAGAGCTTTCAAAGAGAGGTGTATCCCTCAAGGTGTCTAAAACTTGTGAATATCGCATAGATGTATTATGACATAAAATGTAAGTAAATGCAACACTTTTGACGTTGAGTTGTTTTTATATAAAGGAAAATTTAATCAGAACTCCCCAGCGTTAGCCAGGCAGGAAAAGGGTGTTGATAGATTATATGGGCTTGCTTATTAGATTGCCCTAATTATAGGACAGAATGGAGGAGCGTCAAGAGATTTTAGCCCGATAGAAATCCCCACAAAAATATCTGTGTAAATCCCTAAACCCGACATATCGGTAGTTATTTTTATTAAGAGCCAAAGTGTACAAAGCTTGTACTTACTTATCCCAAGAATTTGCTTCATAACCAGCGAATTAGACTGAATAATCGCCATAATGAGATACCAACTTTATTCGTGGCAAAGAATCAGCTAGGATTCCCCCTTGTGATATACTTACGGCGTAAGCACATACAAGGAGTTTATGATGAGCCGAAAAATTTTCAAAACAGGCAATAGCGCCGTTGTTTCTTTACCAAGAGAAATGTTGGACGCACTCAAAATTCAGGATGGTAGCCAGGTAGATGTCATGTTGGATCAGCCTAATCGGCAAATCATCATTCGCCCCACCGAGCATCCGCCCATTGCTGGGGTAGATGCTGACTTTGCCCGTCAGGTCAGCGAGTTTATTACAGCCTACCGTCCTGCACTGGATGAATTGGCAAAATGACCCAATATCTCAGTGCAGAACAAATTCTATTCATTCACGCCAGACTGATTGAAGAAACCGGGGGAGAAAGTGGCATTTATGATTTGGGGCTATTACGCTCGGCAGCGGCGCGTCCTCAAGCAACCTTTGACCAACAGGAATTACATCCTGATATTTTCTCCAAGGCAGCTGCCCTGCTTGAATCTTTAGTCAATAACCATCCATTTGTTGATGGCAACAAACGCACAGGGATCACATCCACTGTGCTATTTTTGCAAGCAAATGGGTACCAATTTAGTGCATCTCAGGAAGACTTAGCCGCCTTCACATTAGCTGTTGCCAAGGGGGCAGAAACACTTGAAAGCATGGTAGTTTGGCTGAAAGCACATACGCTTTAGAAACATACACTGAGTAGCGCTAACGATAATCAGATGAGCATTTTGTTATGGGGATACCCAGGATATGCTCTCAAATATCTCAAATCTCCAGAACAACATCTCTAATCTCATTTTCAATTTCCAACACTATCCGCAGATCATCTTCCTGAACTTTTACTTCAACTCTCTTTTCCCTTTGGAAAGATAGCAAGAAAGCTCTCAGGGCAATAAGTTCACGGTATGTATATTGTTGCCGTTTCTAGTACGAGGTAGGGGGAAAAAGAAGGAGATCTCCATCAAAAGAGCATAAAACACACAGAGCACCTAAAAATGTCGCTTCCTTTATATAGCCTACGCATGGATAGCTTCCACAAAAGGGCTAAGTGAAGATGTTTTTGCTATGCCTAACCCCCTGACTCCACTGGATGGCTTGTTTTTTTCTATTGGCATATTCTCTCCGCTCCTTTTCTAAGTTCAAACTTCCTAATCCATCCAAAGCATAAAAACTCCCGCTTACATTCCTACATATCGGTATTGCCCCTATCTCTCTCCCGACAAGTCGGCTAAACATTCCGATATGTCGGTGCATTCACAGGGGTACCCCGCCATCATTTACAGTATTCTCCCCGCCATGGCAGAAGACTATCAATCAAAAAAAGAGCGCTGGAAAAGGCTGAGACAAAACTTTCCAACCCCATTACAGAATATTGCCTTGAGTTCTGTAGATGCAATTGCGTCCTTACAACAAACCGCGCTTCTATTGCTGGCAGAGATCAATGATCAGATAGAGAGCTTACCGAAAGCGATCCTCTTGCTCGACATTTTTCCCGATATAGATAAAGAGAGCTTGCTCGGTCTTGTCAATGCAAAAGGCGAGATTTCCTGGCAGGCGATCAAATCACCAGCCGCAGAAAAACGACCTGTGCTTCAAAAGCCTGCTCAAGCATTCACAGAAGACATCCTCTCCCTCGCGGATCACCTACAAAGCTTCTATGCAAAGATGCCACGAACCGCCGCAGAATCATTGGCATCATCCAATGCCATGAAAGACGCACTCAATGTCGTCATGGCTGTGCGTATCGCGCGCGAAAGCACAGCTTCAGATTTTGTCACCCTCTGTCTATACGGTCTTTTCAAAGAATCAGAAAAACTCCTGGCAGAAGATATTAAAGCAAATCCATCTTTTCTCAATGCAGCCAGACAAAGCGATCTATGGGATCAATAATCCCCAAAGCTATTCCAACTATTTTCAGGAGAAATAAAAATCATGTTGAAACGCTTACTCAATAGTGGCATAAACGTCGCCGTTTTAGGAATATCTGTGGCACTCTTTCTGGTCGCGCTATTCGCCTTACTTTCAATCGGGAATGCCCAAAAGCCGGAGACCCTCGATATTCTTGCAGCAGCCCAGGCTCTCGATATTGGCGACACGATCGGTCAGGGAGACCTGATTATCAAAACCGTCTTTCAGGATGAAAATGCCAGTCTCTATATTCCAGCGGATGAAAGCGATTCTCTTCCGGGCAGTCTGGCTGTCTTGCCAATCCATGCCGGACAACCCATTATGCGAGACTCCATTATCTCTCCTGCCGCTGAAGGCACCCGCTTATCTGCTGCCTTAGCGTCTTATCCATCGGGCAACAGCTTATTTCCATTTCCTCTGGATGCGGCAAATGTAATTGCCCCCGATATTACAGCCTTCTTACCTGGCGACAAGGTCGCGATCACGGTCGTGATTGGCAGACGACCGCAGGAAATTGAAACCGCAACCCCTGACCCAGACTTCACTTTGCCAGATTCTCTTTTTGATGCTCCAGAAATAATCGCAACGATAAATCCTCCTTCCGAGGAAGAAGTTGCTGTAGAAAAAGCACAACAAGAATTGGAAGAGCGTGCTTTTCCGCCATTAGCAAAAGACTTATTCCCGCAAGGTGCGCTGGTGATTTCTATTCAGGGATTACCGCCAGAAGTAGTTGATGCAGGAAATTTAGAATCAGCGACCGGCACAGGCACGAATACCAGCTATTCAAGCTTCTCCCAACCCGAACGCCTGATGCTCCTGATCCCGGATGAAAGCCGCGAAGAACTGGCTCTATCCCTGCAACAAGGGAACCTGCTGATAGTCTCCCTGATTAAAGACGGACAGGATGGCCCATCAACAGGTTTCACCTACTGGGATTTTGAAGATCTATTCAAGCTGGAACATAGCCAGGCCGGGGAATAATGCCATGAGAATCTTATTAGTTGGTGCAGGCAGCGTCACCTCCCATATCAATGTGCAATTGGGCGAACAGGGTCATAGTGTTGAAGCGCAAATGGCATCCTTCCAGCCCGCCCATATCGATCTATTCGATTTCAAGGTCATCATTCTTGTTTCCCTCGAATCATCCGTGCAAACCGAATCACTGATCAAGGCAGCGGAGCGCGGCAAGCTGATCTTTATCGTGGCTGGTGCAGAGGATGGCCTGGCGGCCTGGGCAGCCAGCACCCATATCCCCACCTTTGCCTACCCTCCCAGCCCTGCTGATATGCAAAAGCTATTGGATGCACTTCGTCGCGCGGATTCGGGCGGGATGTCCGGGGATGATGCCTATAGACGGGTAGTCCTCGGCGGGGATCTCGCTGCACAAATCCAGTCCGGAATGTCTGCCAGAAAAATTGCGATTACCTCTCCTAAAGGAGGGGCAGGCAAGACAACGATTGCCGTTAATTTGGCAGTTGCCCTGGCACTCAGTGGAATAACGACTTATCTGGTGGACGCAGACGGGAATGCTGGCTCGATGCAATATCATCTGCGTCTCAACCAGGTCAAAACCACCCTGATCGGGCTGATCCGACGTGTCGCCCAGCAAAAGCAAAGCCAGTCCGATGTGATGGGTGCAGTTGCTGCTGGCGGGCAATACCTGAACGCTTTTACCCAGATAGAAGAACTCCCAACATTGAAGGTCTTGCCAGGCTTGGTTACCGATGATCTGGGCGACCAAGCGCTACAAGATGATGAACTGATCAACCGGATCATCACCGGACTATATGAGGCCGGGGTTGCTTCAGGCGGGGTGGTGATTATGGATGTTGGCATCAACCCGGCCCATCCCGTTCATCGGGCGGCACTACGAGCAGCTGAATCTATTGCCATTGTGATCAAGCCAGAAATCCCGGACCTTGCTGAAACTCGGCGTTGGATATCCAGGATGGTTAGCACGCTCGCCAGTACAACCGGGCGTAGCAATGCAATGGAGTTTGTCGGCAGTCGGGTGAAACTTTGCTACAACATGGTCGTTGGCGGAGATTTCAAAGCCGCCCACAAAATGCTGCAACAAGCCCTGGCGGATGACAAGATTGATATGGCGTTGGTCCCGAATGGAATTATCCCTGTTGTTGATCCCCATGTCGCCGCGCAAGCGGTAAATAGCGACAAGCCCAACGATATTCTAATCTGGCGATACAAAGAAACAAAGATCGAAGAATTAGCGCCATTCACCGAGGCTCTGTTGGGATTTGCATCTCATTTTGTGCCTGCCATCCGCGAAGGGGCTGCCCGTGCCGGATTAATCGCTGGGGCTACGCACAAAAGGAAAAAACGCTTATGGGGGAGGCAATAGCGCATGGCGTTTGAGGATGTTTTCGACCTGACAGGTCAGTCTCTCTCCCCAACCCTGGACGATACTCAAGGTGAAAGACTGGAACACTGGTTAGAAATCCTTACCCAGACCGCCCTTGAAAGAAAAGCGCAGGAAGGCACAAAACGAAAGCTGGCTCCCAGCGATATTGAAGCCCTGGTCAAAGCGGTTTTTGGGGAGGTCAGTAGGCAAGCAGCAGATGATGGTATCCACCTGCCGGAAGAAATGATCCTGCGTTTGATCGGAGAATTATCTGGCTTCGGACCTCTGCTTGAATTGATCGCTCGTGATGATATTGAAGATATCGCCGTCAACCTTGGCTTTATCTATATCTACATCACAGGCAAAGGCTGGCAGCGGGTGGCAGAAGCAGCAAAAGGGGTGGGCGACGCGATGCGGGTAATGATAGACCGTGCCGGGCAACGTGCCCCAACCCCGGATCACCCAGTTGCGGATGCCATGCTTCAAGTGATGGTGCCCCTGCCTTCTGGCGGGGTCAAACGCAAGGGTGTGCGTGTCAATTTCATTATGCCTCCGGCTTCCCCATATGGGGATTACATCACGATGCGTGTCAGCAATTATCGCTCTACATCGGGCAAAAAAGGGGAAAACCTGGGCTTACTCTGTGAGAGCCGCTTACCCCCTGTAAAACAGCCTGCCTTTTCTGTGCTGGATTTTCCGCGTGGGAATGGTGTCATCAGCCCCGAAGCAGCCAACTATATTCTGGCGGTGATGGTACGCGGTGGCACGATTGTCATCTCTGGTACGACCGGCTCAGGCAAAACCTTTGTCGCACAACGCATTCTGCAAGAGATGCTCAACTTTTATCCACCTGGAGCGATCCGTTTGTTCATCGTTGAAGATAGCAATGAAATCATCCTGAATGGCTGGAGTGGAGACCATGCGGATGATACCGGCAATACCGTCTATACCATCACCCGTCCTGAAGTTACTGGCGGTCCTACTCCGGTTACGATGTATGACTTAATTCGGGCGGCACTTCGTTCCAGGCCACACGGGCTGATTATAGGGGAAGCGCGTGGAGCTGAAGCCTGGGAACTTGTGCGTGCAGCCGCTACTGGTCATGGGCATTCTGCTTTTACCATCCACGCTACCAGCGCCGAGCAGGTCTGGCCGCGCTTCCTGCAAGTTGTCCAGGCTCACCCTGATGCCGTTCGTCTGGGAGAAATGCAAATTGCGCAAAGTTTTGCGGAGGCGGTCACCCTGGTTGTTCATATGGAGCGTGATCCGCAACACGGACAAATTGTGCGTGAAATCGCCGAAGTTTCCTCCGTTGTAGAACGCTCTGCCAAACGCCCTGCGATTACGCCCCTATTTCGTTTTAGCGCAGAGGCAAATCAGCTTCTTCCCACAGGAAACCGTCCCATGCGCCCTGGTTTCAGGGCACAGGAAATCGGTGTCCCTGAAAGTTATTTCCAGACCCAATAAGATGCCGCAATCCAGTAATCAATCAGACGCTCCGATTGGAGAAACCAGACCCTATGTAATGGGCAAAGGCTTTACGCGCGTAGACGATTCTTACGATGCGCTGATTGGGTATAACGATTCCAAGCGTCTCTTTGCAGAAATTGAAGCCAATCCAGACCGCCCAGAAGTGCGCCCACAGGATGCCTATGCCACCTTGCTCACCAGTATGCAGCCGGGCTGGACACTACGTTTTTTGCAAATCTTCTGGCCTGATCCCCTGCCGCGCAGAAATTTTCAGAAAGAAGTAGTGGGTTGGGCAAAGCCAAATTCAGAAGGTTTAGAAATTCTGCGAGAAGGGCTTTTATTAGCTATAGAAGAAAGTTCTCTGCCTTTCATCCGCCGCACGATCATTGAGTATGTCTTGCCTCCCAATAATGAAGGCCTGGCTTGGTGGGGCAGTATCCCTGGGATGTGTCTGGGTTACGGCATAGAGGTTTCTTTTCTCAATTCAGAAGAAATTCAAGCCCTGGCTCAATGGATACTCAACCCCAGCCTGGAGTAAAAAATGTTTGCAAACTGGAATAGAAATAAAAAGGGCTTTCCTCTTGGGCATGAGTCAAGCCAGACAGAAAAAGAATATCAATCGGCAGTGGCTTCGCAAGCATTTGAAACCGGTGAGGATTATCTGATCTTTCCCCAAGCTGTGCTGCTTCCAGTGACCACGCGTGGAAGTGGTGTCCCCGGTATGGAGAGACCCTGGAAACGCCTGAACGCAGAGGTATTTTATCAGGGGCTGCCCATGATCTATTCTCTTTCTCTGCGCCGCGAACCCCCTGATGCGATGAAAAGCGGTTTGCGTGCGCGTAGAACCCTGATGGAAGGGGCACTCACTGCATTGGCGATGAAAACGGGGCGTCGTCCTTCCGCCGCAGAAAATATGACTGATCATGCCATGGAGCAGGCAGAATCTGCGCTGGCTTTAGGTAGTCCAATTTATAAAGGCACACTCCTCGCCGCTCTCTTTGCATCCCCAGATCGTTACGCAGACGCAGAGTCTGCACGCCGTCTGCTTGAAGCCAACCTGCGCACACGCGGTCTGCTGGCGCAACGTCTTTACTATATTGCAGAGCGTGCCCTCTTATATCTGCAACCTGGCGGTGATCTTTTTCCAAAATTGGATGAGCCGCTCCTCTTTCCGAACGAAGCTGTCCCCTTAATTCCACCACCCTCACGCCGTGTTATGCCTGCGAAGGATTCTGTTTGGTTGGGTGTACACCAACGCGATGGGCGTGATGTGCATTTTTCCTTCACCAAAGGGATGGATCCCACGCTCCCACCGCCCCCTCATGCCATCACACTCATTCTAGGCGAGATGGGGTCAGGCAAGACCACCCTGATGCGCTGGATCATGATACAGCGCTTGCTTCAAGGCAGAACGATTCTATCCATTGATCCAGAAGGGGAGAATAATGTCCTCTGTAATGCAGTCGGAGGCAAGGTCATTCCGGCGGGTATTCCTGATGACCCAGAGACCTGCCTTTTGCACCCACTTGAAGGGGATAACCCGGCTGACCTCCTTCTGGCGGCTCGTTTTCTGTTGGCGGCTTTGGCTGGGGAGGCTATTCTCACGCCTGGCGTGCAAGCGGCTTTGCATGAAGCGGTGCAGCAATACTGGAAGCAATTCCCCGGCAGGCGAATGACCATTGCCAATCTGGTGGATGCTTTAGCGGCGATAAATTCCCCTGATATTGGCACACCAATGGCTATTTTGCGCCCCTATCAGAAAGGCGGTCTTTTTGAAGGTTTCTTCGACCGCCCCAAAGCCTTGCTCTCGATGGATTTCCAAAAAGGCGCATGGTACAACTTCGACCTTTCCACCTTGCGCGAAGAAAACCGCAATATCGTCCATGCGGTACTTGCCTGGTTTCTCTACCATATTGTGACTGTCGGCAAAAACCCGATGGATATTTTCATTGACGAGGGCTGGCGATTACTCAGAAGTGGTCCCTTCTCTGATTTATTGGATGAACTGGGCAGACGCGCCCGCAAGCGTGGGATCGGTGTAACGCTCATTACGCATTTACCCCAGGATTTGGCGAAAAATCCAACATCCATGAGTATGGCATCTACGGCACTTATCGGGCGTATGGGACCGGATGAAGCCTTTGCTTTCTTTCGTTCAATGGGCGTTCCCGAAGCAGAGGCCCGGCAAAACGCAGAGAGTGTCTCTCGCCTGGCCCCGCGTGTCTTCATGGCTTCGCCCTCGGGTGGGCGCGGTGCGCTCTTCCCTGTTCAAATCACGCTTCCCTCCACCTGGTTGCGTTTTTGGGAGAGTCTCGGTAATACGATGGGCTTTCAGGAAGCGGGTAAATGATGGCAAGGGCAGATTCTAAAATCAGCCTGAATTGTCCCACTTGTGGCTTCAGCTACGACACGCCTTCTCTGGAAGGAATCTGTCCGCTCTGTGCTGGAGATTGGGAAGTCTGGGAGCTGCGCTTATCCCCGCTGCCTTTGGAGCGCAATCATCAACGGATTGCCTCCTGGCTGAGCCAGTTGCCAAATCCTTCTTTATTTGAATTGCTGGCAGAAGCTGGCGATGGCTTAAGAGTGCGCATGATCGTCCCCCCAAAGAAAGCCGAAGGAGCAGTAAATGCCTGGGCTTCGATGACCCAACAACAAACCCGCTGGGAAAAAGTCGAGACTATCCCCTTTTCTGGTATTTCAGACAACTATCTTCTTGCAGAAACAAACTCCCGTGTCCCTAATCTGGCAATTAGCGAAGAAAATAGCGATCCCTTATTAGCGATTGGCGGGCAGTTGTTGGCAGCAGCCCAAAGAGGAAAAGGGAATAGCTCTTTAAGAATTTGGCTGCTTGGCAAGGATACAGAATTACAAGAACGTTTGCGTGCGCTGTCTGCTTATTCTTATGGCACAGAAACCGGTGTTGGGAATAGTGCGCCAAATCCTTGGGGACTGCGTTTGGGTTTATTGCGCGGCGTGCTTGGGATCGGCATCCTGGTAGGAGGCTTCGGGGGTGGAATGGCTGGTTTAAAAAGTAATCCGGGGATCGTTTTTATTTTGATCATTAGCGGAATCATTCTTGTTCTGGTGGCGGCGATGGGCATGCTGGATTGGATGAAGTGGCGTTCCGTCCCCAAAGATATTCTGGATGCCCGCGTCAATAACACCTTACTCAAAGTGGCCTTTACGATCAGCGGCGAAATGCCCGATTCTCTTTCTCTTTTAGCAGGAGAAAGTAATTGGCTCACAAAAGAAAGCCCTGAATGGCCCAGTATCAAAGGAAATAGTCTCACCCTCCCCGTTAGTGAACTGGCTGCACTGATAGCCCCACCAGAAGCAGGCGAGGGCAGTGGTGTTTTTGCGCGGGATACCATCCAGGATGTGCCTGCCCCACCACCTTCAAAGACCTTGCAAAATGCACCTATGCCTATAGGGATTAGTGTCGCAAATAAACTTCCTATCGGCATTGATCCGGACGGACACGGGCTGGCAACAGGCGGCACTCGCTCAGGGAAAACATCCTTTGCGGCAGCTATTTTGCGTGAGTTATTAAAAAAAGGGGATGATGCCCCAGGGATATTCCTGGTCGATCCGCATTTATCTCTTTCTGATAGTTTCTTGCAAGCTGTACACGAACTTCCTGAGCCACAACGCTCAAAAGCAATCCAGCGCCTACGGGTTATTACGCCAGACCAGCCAGAAACCATCCCTTTGAACTTACTCTCTCTGCCTGATTTCTCCTGGGCTGGGAATGCGATTGTGCAATTGGGCAAGCGTATTTGGGAGGACTACTGGGGACCGCGTATGCAGGCGGCTTTGCTCGGTCTTTTTCGCTTGGCGCACGCTTGGAATATGAATAATCCCGACAAACAGATGGGCTTGATGCACGTTGTCTTTGCCGCCTTCAATGTGGAATGGCGGCATATGGCAATGTCCTACCTTGCCCCTGCAGATCGGATTGGTTCGCTGGCATTGGATGCTTTGCTTGGACAAACTAGCAGTGGGAGTGGCTCCAAATGGAACAGTAGTTGGTCTACCGAAGTAATCTCTCCCGTGCTCTCCAAAGTGATGTCTTTGGAACTCTCTCCCTGGCTTTTTGCCTCCATGCATCAGAGTGGTTTTATTGATATAGAAGGATGGATCAAGGAACGTGCCTGGGTTGTGATGCGTTTACCAGCTGGGCAGATGGGTGGTGAAAGTGCCCGCCTGACAGCCAGCATTGTCTATAACGTCTTCGATGCTGCCTATAGGCGGGAAACCACCTATAGGCCTATTCCTTATTACTTCTTCATTGATGAGGCGCAGGAAATTGGAGGTGGGATGAAACTGGAATCCATGCTTTCTGAAGGGGCAAAGTTTGGGGCGCGGATGTTTGTCCTTGTGCAATCTTTGTCTATGATGCGGCGCGCGGAAGGCTTTGAAGCTGTTGTGCAAGCCTTACTTGCGAATACCTCCACCCAAGCCTATTTCTCTCCTGATCCCGAAGATGCAGACACTATCCGGGCGGCATTGAACGCTACTGTGCGCTATGGAAATATGACGCTTGATCTGCCTACTTTGCAATGTTGGCTTAGAGCAAGGATTGGAAAGAAATGGCAGCCTCCGACCTTATTGGAAGTAACCCCACCCAACAGACCTGACCCACATACGGTGCAAGCCTTAATCCGAGAAGTAATTGCCGCACATCCCAAAGACTATATCTCTTCGGCTCTCTGGGAAGAAACAACTGTGAGTGCTTTGAAAGCAATGGTGCCTCCTGCCCAGCACGCTTTGCTGGATGAGTTATTCACGCCGGAAGTTGCGCTCAAGAAGTATGGCGATTTCCAGGGTGAAAGCACAAAGAAGAGAGGTTCTGGGAAAGGGAAAAAGGCGATCACACCTACCCACCCTCCTGTAGACAAGAAACGGCTTGGATTTTAGGTGCATAGAACGATGAAAAAAGCCAATGAAAGAGATGAAGTGAATGACGAAAAACATGAACCCAAAGAAATTGACTATCGGGTGATGAAAGACCCATATTTTTATCTGATGATCTTTTTGTGGCTTCTTGCCTTCTGCTCGGGAGTCTATGCCATTTTGGTTGGCGCGATTGTCCCTTATTAGAGAATTTTGAAAGACTTATTTTTTTATGACTATGAAAAAAACTCTCTCCTTAGCAAAGTTTATTTGCAACGAAACACGGAAGCTTAGCAAAGAAAGACGTGAATTCTTTTTGCTGTGGTTAACAGACCATGCAGATATTGAAAAGCTATATGAAGATCCTCAAATGGAGAAGAATTTGAATAATTGGTTTTATTCCCTTTCTATTAACAAGGCTCTTAAAGAATACAAACTGATTATTGCTGAAATCAGATGGTGCGCTGAAGTGCCAATAAAAACACTGAGGAGAATTGCCTCTGCTGAGAGGCTAGACAACCGGAGGTCTCTTGATGAATAAAGCTATGAAAGGGAAAAAACATTTTCTTTTTACCCTAAGCATCCTATTATTTCTTTTGCTTTCCTTGAATGCTTTGCAAGCCCAAGCTGCACCACGCTTAGCTACGGCATTGATTGAAGGAAGAACTTATGACCAAGCCCATAATTGGGGCAAAATTGATTGGAGCGGGTCGGTATGGTATACGAATATTTACCATAGAAGCCTGACCGTGAAATCATCTGATGAAGGCGGGCAAAACTGCTCAAGTGGCTGCACAGAGCCAGTTACTCATATTAGTTCAGGGAGTTCAATTAGTGGCAGCTTCCTACGAGATGTTACCTATTTTGAAGCGATGGGAGCCTATGAATGGGTGGGAGGCGGTGTGGGCACGATCACGGTTTCTGCCTGCGGAGCCTCTGCCTCGTGGAACCTCCAAAAGCCCAATAACAATACGCCTGGTTTCAACAGTTTTCCAATCAGTGTTCCGGCTGGTTGCAGAACCTGGTCTGTGCGGGCATCGGGCGGACATGTGCATATCCGTTCTGTAGATGCGCTCTATGTCACGCCAACCGCAACGCCCAGTCCGACGATGACAGCTACGCCTACTTCTACGCTCACCCCAACGAACACGGCTACTTTTACAGCAACGCCGACCTCCACTTTCACCCCAACGAACACAGCCACTTTTACACCCACGGCAACTTTTACCTATACACCAACTAACACAGCTACTTTTACGCAAACACCGACCTATACGCCGACATTTACGCTCACGCCAACCAATACGGCGACTTTTACCCCGACATCAACTTATACCTTCACACCGACAAATACAGCAACTTTCACCCCGACTTTCACTCAAATCCCAACCAACACTTTGATCTTTACGCCAACATCGACCTTGCCAGCAAGGAATTTTCCCAGCCCAACTTTAGAAGCCACATACACACCTAGTCCCACGCTGACAGTTACACCATCCGCTACAGGAACAACCGTTCCGATCGCGTCCAAAACCCCACAGCCAGAACCAACATTTACAGCCACGCCAGTGGCTACATCAATCCCGCCTATTGTCTCAGAAGAAGAAAAATCTTCAACCCCAAATAGGTGGCCAATAGCTGGAGTTATCGGACTGCTGCTTATTTTTGCAACAAACAGTGTTATTGATCCACGCCCTAAAGCGCTCTCTCGATTAGAAGGTTTAATGAGCGCATTATCGAAGAAGAAAGAACTCTAAACCCCTGTTATTCTATTCACTCGGAGGAAGAAATGATTGACTATTTACTCGCACTGACTGTATTGATTGCCCTGATTGTTTTGGGCGCACTGATTAGCGTTGGAAATGAACGCCAGCGAAGAGCTATAGATAGTATTAGCCAGCAAACACAGGCTTGGGCTATAGAAGATTTGCGCTTAAAACGTGGACAGGTAGAAGCAAATATTTCTATTGATAATCCCATAGCATGGTTGAATATAGCTGCATCCCGTATTCTTGGAAGACAAACACAATTCAGCGTACCAGAAATAACAGAGAATCCGCTCGTAGTTTCCTTTGTAGATCAGTACACTGGAGAAACGATGGCCTTTTCCTTACTCTCACCGAAGACTCTGCGGACATTATCCAGAGAAAAGCGCAGTGAATTAAGCAAAAGAACGAATCAACATCCGCTGATTCCTTGGCGCAAAGGTATTACTTCATTTGAGATGACTATTTTGAATGCCGGGATTCGCTTTGATCTAGAATTGCCTGTGGCGTGGCAAGAGATTATGAAAGAAGAGACGAATAGCGAACATCTTTGGGTTTATATACTGCCTTAATTAGCCCAAAAAATATACTGCTAATAAATAAAAAATGGCCTTCACAGGCCATTTTTTATGAATCGCCCCGTAAAACCTACCTGCTTTAGCGGTGGGATATAAGGGGCTAAGGCTTGCCTGCCGGGGGCTTCGCCCCCGGCAGGGTTGAAAGAACATGCGTTCTATATTAGAATATCTGCATGTCTTCTGCCGAATTGCACCGGGATCGTACGATCGTATACAGTTGTAAATACCACATCGCCTTTTGTCCGAAGTACCGGCGAAAGGTACTCGTTCCTCCGATTGATGCTCGCCTCAAAGAACTGATCATCGAAAAACAAGAAGAGTACAGCTATGGGGTGATTGAGATGGAAATCATGCCTGACCATGTGCATCTTTTGCTGGATGTAGATCCAAGAACCGGCATAGATACCGTTGTACGTAAGGTCAAGGGCTATACAGCCCACACTATTCGCAAAGAATATCCTTGGAAAGCTTCCCCCACTTCACTGGGGATGAAGTCCAGGTTGCCATCCATGTGGATACGCTCACGGTTCATTGCATCAGTGGGGTCGGTGTCACTGGATGTTGTTAAGCATTATATCGTGGGGCAAAAAGGACAATGATCGTCCGCAAGGGATTCAAGTATCGCATCTACCCGAATCAGGAACAGCAGCGTAAACTGGCTGTGCAGTTTGGGCATGCCCGATACATCTACAACTGGGGGCTTGGGCAAAGCCAGGACAAGTATCCAGGATACAACCATCTGGCAAAGCAATTGCCAATCCTGAAAAAGACATCAGAGACTACCTGGCTAAAAGAAGCCCACTCGCAGGTCTTGCAGCAATCGCTCAAGGATCTGGATCGAGCGTTTCAGAATTTCTTTGCCAAGCGCGGGGGATATCCGCATTTCAAGAGCAAGCGAGCAAAGCAAAGTGCCCGCTATCCACAGCCGAAAGAAAGTTGGATTGCCCCGGATGGGCGGCGTATCCAACTTTCAAAGGTAGGTCATGTGCGCCTGGTCCTACATCGTCCGCTGGAAGGTGTGATGAAGAATGTGACCGTATCGAGAACCAGGAGCGGGCGGTACTTCGTCAGCATCCAGGTAGAGATAGAGATGGCAACACCGATCTTTGCAGGTGGAGCAGTTGGACTTGATCTTGGTCTTCGGGAGTTTGCCACGTTGTCCACAGGTGAGAAGATTGCGCCACCACAATACTACCGCAAGGCGCAGAAGAAACGCCGCCGTCTTGCCCGCCAACTATCCCGTAAAAAACTCGGCGGTCATAACCATGAGAAAGCGCGTCTACGGCTGGCTCGTCTGGATGAGAAGATTTCGAACCAGCGCCGTGATTTTCACCATAAGCTCAGTCGAATGCTCGTTGAAGAAAACCAATTCATCGGGCTGGAAGACCTGAACGTGCGGGGTATGCTGGCGAATCATCATCTGGCAAAGTCGATCGGAGACGCAGGCTGGTCGGCGTTCGTGACGATGTTAGGGTACAAGGGAGAATGGTATGGTTGCCAGGTCGAAAAGGTCAGTCGTTGGTACCCGTCTTCGAAGACCTGCTCGGTTTGTGGCACCAAGATGGAAGCAATGCCACTGAATGTACGCATCTGGCAGTGTCCAATGTGCGGTACAGTCCATGATCGGGATGTCAATGCAGCAATCAATATTTTGAAGCAATCTACCGCGGGAGCCGTGGAAAATAACGCCTGGGGACAGTCTGTAAGACCATCTACGGATGGCTATGCTGGACGAACCAGGAAGCCAACTCGCTTTAGCGGTTGGTAGCTCACTTATTACGGATAGTGCATCAGGTTGAATATGCGTTTCTTGTTGAGAAAGAGAAGCTGAAGCGATTTACTCCCCTCTCGGAACGGGGGATAAAAATGTCTCGAAGTTGTCCCGATTGATTGTCATTAGCTCTGCATTTGGATAGGCTTTCAAGAACTCAGCACGAGTTGCTTGCTTGATATTTCCACTTCCCCATTTGAATTCGTAACCAAACAGTTTCCCGCCGTATTCCTCAATATAGTCAATTTCCTTGCGATCATAAGTACGCCAAAAATAAGCATTAACGCTGCGGGCGGCAATCTGATTTATTTTACGGCGCTCCACCATTAGAAAGTTTTCCCACAACAGACCCATATCGTTTCGTAACTTAAGTGAATTGAAATTTTGAATGAGGCTATTGCGTACACCATTATCATAAAAATAATAACGTGTGTTTTTAGTAATTTCTTTACGCAGATTGCGTGAAAACCCACCTACTCGAAAAATAACGAAGACTTTCTCCAGCAGGTCCAGATAACGTTCTACTGTTTTTCGATTGAGCGCAAGACTGGTTGCTAGTTCGGAGTGCGAGACTTCTTGACCAATCTGGAAAGCCAGCAAGCGTAATAAATCCACAATTTTTTCAGAACGGCGGACACCTTCCATTTCAAGAATATCCCGATATAAATAAGAACCAACTAATTCCCCCAAAAGACGGGCACGTAAATCTGGATTTTCTGTTGTGACGATTGCCGGGTAGCCTCCCCAGATCAACCAACGCTCCAGTTGGTTGCGGGCTTCCAATACACCAAATTCCTGCTGTATTTCATTATAGCTAATAGGGTAAAGAGTAAAAGTAATCTTGCGTCCAGTCAGAGGTTCGCTGATTTTATTTGCTAAATCAAACGAAGCCGATCCGGTCGCCAGAATGCGAATATGAGGAAAACTATCCACAAGAATTTTCAAGTTCAAGCCAATATTGGAGACGCGTTGGGCTTCATCTATAACCAATAGTTCCGCATCTCCCAACACTTCACCCAAGCGCTGTCGATCCTGACTACCAAGTGCTTCTCGATAGAGAAGTTCGTCCGCATTAATGAAGCGACTTTTCAACTTTGTGAAATCTATTAGATTATGGGCTAAGGTAGTTTTCCCGACTTGTCGTGGTCCATAGAGTACAACGACCTTGCCAGGCAACAAGTATTCCTGAACTTGAGGGAGGATAGCACGCTTTATCTGCATAAATACATTATAGCAAACTACCTGTATTAATACAAATACAGGTAGTTTGAGAACGTATAATAATAGACACTATTTGGTGCTTGATCTGACCAGATATTTATATCCTGATATGTTTTCCAAACACTGCCCTCCCCCACT
>NZ_CEYOSI010000049.1:6515-18396 GCF_982879505.1 Candidatus Desulfolinea nitratireducens | reverse complement strand
AGTTAATGCAAAACGCAGATATAGCGATGTATTATGCTAAATCAGAGGGCAAGAATTCCTTCTCCTTTTTTAGGCCTGAAATGAAATCGGAGATCCTCAAAAATATAGCACTGAGCAAAAACTTACAAACTGCACATGATAATAATGAATTCTATCTTGAATACCAACCCCAATATGATATTCGCACAGAAAAAGTATTTGGCGCTGAGGCGTTAATTAGATGGAGACATCCCCAACAAGGGCTCATCAAACCACGCGAGTTTATTTCTGTTGCAGAAAATAATGGGATGATCATCCCAATTGGGGAATGGGTGATTAAGGATGTGCTATCGCTTCAAAATAATTTTGAAAATTCTTCCCGGCAAAGAGTTCGAATATCGGTAAACGTCTCGGGGCGCCAAATCAAAGACCCCCATTTTATAAAAAAACTTGATGAAATCATTACCACCTCAAAGATCAACCCAAATTGCCTTGAAATGGAGATCACAGAAGGTACTATTTTTGAGAATTATGACCAAACTGTTTCTGTTCTAAAAGAAATAAGATCCTTAGGTATCCGGTTAGCGATTGATAACTTTGGTACCGGCTATTCATCTTTATGCCATTTAGAAAGTCTTCCGTTTGACACATTAAAAATTGATAGTTCCTTTATCCATAGAATTTCAAATCCGAAGGTGAGCCCGCCAATATTAACAGGCATAATTTCAATTGCGGCTGACTTAGGTTTAGAGGTAATTGCAGAGGGAGTTGAAAACAGGACTCAGCTAGAATTCCTGAGGGCCAGTGGTT
Organism: Candidatus Desulfolinea nitratireducens; assembly: GCF_982879505.1. Lineage (NCBI taxonomy): Bacteria > Bacillati > Chloroflexota > Anaerolineae > Anaerolineales > Candidatus Desulfolinea > Candidatus Desulfolinea nitratireducens. The sequence continues at coordinate 17,607 of NZ_CEYOSI010000049.1, read as the reverse complement.
GTTATTTGGTTCAGGGATATCTTTTAAAACCATCTCTTGACCAAAACAAGTTTATAAACCTTTTAGCCAAACAACATATTGAATGAGCTACCCTCTGGTTGAGAATAATTTCGCAATAAATCCTTATTTGGAGTTCGGGTCCTTAGCTGTATTTTGCCAAATCCTTTGCCATTTCTCTCAGTCGTTTGTCTGCATGCTCAAAAATGGTATCTGATTCACCAGTCAGTACCTCGATCCCATCTTCAATGGTTTCGACAGCCCAGACGTGAAACTCACCATTTTTTACAGCATCTAAAACATCTTGCTTTAACATCAGATTATTTACATTGCTGGCCGGGATCATCACTCCCTGATCGCCTGTCAAACCTTTGAGTTTGCAAATTTCAAAAAAACCTTCGATTTTTTGGTTGACCCCACCAATCGCCTGCACCTCCCCTTTTTGGTTAACGGACCCAGTCACCGCAACTCCCTGCTTGATCGGAACCTCTGCCAATGCAGACAAAATAGCGTATAACTCCGTACTGGAGGCGCTGTCACCATCAATGCCCCCGTAATTTTGTTCGAATGCCAGGTGCGCGTTCAAGCTCAGCGGTTTATTCCGGGCAAATTTTTGAGCCAGATATCCAGAGATGATCAGAACACCTTTTGTATGGGTCGGGCCGCTCATATTGGCTTCACGCTCAACGTTGACCACGCCCTGCTTTCCCAGCCCAATATTGGCCGTTATCCGGCTGGGTTGTCCAAAACTGAGATCGCCTAATTGCAACACAGATAGACCATTGATCTGCCCAATCTTCTCCCCACCGACTTCAATCTTGATCTTGTCATCAGCAATCCTCTCCCGCAAACGATCCTGTATCAGGCTGGCCCGGTAATAACGTTCTTCAATCGTATTATTAATATGGCTAGCTGTAATGAGCTCAGCGTTTTCCTTTCCAGCGTAATAATTTGCTTCGCGGATCACATCAGCGAGATCGCCGAATCTTGTGGAAAGTTTTCTTTGGTCATCAGCCAATCTTGAACCATGGTCAACAATTCGCGCCAGACCAGATTGATCAACATGCCTGAGATTTTCATATTCACAAAGCGTACAAACAAAAGAGACATATTCCTGAATGCGCTCATCGTTTCGTTCCATTTGTGAATCGAAATCAGCCTTCACTTTGAACATTTCCCTGAAATCATCATCATGCGCCAGCAATAATTGGTATGTATCCGGACGACCAATTAAGATCACCTTCACATTTAGCGGGATAGGTTCTGGACGTAAACTTTTCGTTGTGAAAACGGAACGTTCCCCTGGTTGCTCAATGCTGATCTCACGGTTGAGCAAGCTACGTTTCAGGCTCTCCCAGGTAAATGGGTTTTTGAGCACATCTTCAGCGGGCAATACGAGATAGCCACCATTTGCCTGGTGTAGGGATCCACCTCGAATCAAAGTGAAATCTGTTACCAACGCCCCCATAAAGGCTTCTTGTTCTATGCGCCCAAAGAGATTTGTATAGGTTGGGTTTAGCTCTACTACAACAGGTGCCCCTTTAACTTTAGAGTTATCGACCAGCAAATTTACCTGATATTTATTTGTCTGTGGTTTTGCCGGGGCAGACTTCGGTTGAGTCTCCTCTTTTAGTTCTGTTTTGAATTGCGAAAGATTTTCCAGCACATCATGATGAAGGGAATCCAGATGAGATAATACATCTGGAATATCTTTGTATTTTTCTTTTAGATTATCTACGAGATGATGAAGCACAAAATGTGCCACTTCCTGGTCAAGTTGGGCATGTGCTTCTTGCGCTTTACTATCCAATTCCTGTGTTTGACGTACAGCCGCCTCTATCTCGCCCTGAAGTTGCTCCTGTTTCTTGAGGAATTGCTCCTGTTCAGCCTCATCCAGTTTTAGAAAATCTTCCTCGCTGATAGGCTTACCCTCTTTAAGCGGTAAGGCCATAATTCCCCTTGCGGACATTTGCAAATCGAAGCCCTTCTCTTTTGAGATTTTGCCAAGCTCCTTGAAGAGTTGCTCCTTTTGCTCTTGAAAACCCCCAAGAGTAGCCTCAAGCTGGGTACGATAGCTCTCACCCTCAAAAGCAGCTCGAATATCTGCCGTAGCCGATTTGTTTAATGATTCCAGATCTTTCTCGTATTCGGATGCTCTGCCAGCGGGCAGGCGAATGGCATGGGGACGGTAGTTATCATCAAAATTGTGAACATAGCACCAATCTGAAGGCGTTTTTTTATTAGTAGCAATACTCTCCAAAAAACGCTCTACTGCTGTTGTGCGCCCTGTTCCCGAGACACCAGCAGCGAAGATATTAAAGCCATGATCTTGAATGTCCAGACCAAAGCGCATGGCGTGAACGGCCCGTTCCTGGCCAAAAATAGTTCTTTGGGGTTTAACATCAGCACTACTTTTACAGCTCAACGAAAGTGGATCGCAGGTATTGTGTAATTTGCTGACTGCCAGTTCTTCAATCATGATTTTTCCTTTCTCCCATCTGCCCTTTGGGAGTATACCATTTTGGGAATTTATTAGCCTAAAAGCTTCTGGTTTGATGTTTTGAAAAGGGGATTTATTTCCTCTTTTGGTAGTAGCGACTAAAGTCGTAACTACAACGGATTATAAAAAAAATCGCGCTAAAAAGCGCGATTTTTGTGTGAGGGAAGGCGTAGATTAAGATGTTTTATTCCCAGCGCCAGCTCGTACCGTCCTTACTGTCTTCAATATTCACACCCAATACTTTGAGTTTATCGCGGATTTGGTCAGAGAGTGCCCATAATTTCTGGGTGCGGACTTCGCTGCGCACTTCGACAAGCAGGTCGATAAATTTATCGGCATCACCAGAGCCTTCTTTCTCAGCCAATTCAAGGCCGAGAACACCGGTTAGTTCACGCAGGGTTTCTTGGGCAGGCTGGAGTTGGTCGTCGGTTGCACCTGCATCACGTGCAGAGTTGACCAGGCGGACCAACTCAAAGAGATAGCCGAGTGCGCCAGCGGTGTTGAAATCGTCATCCATTGTTTCGGTGAAGGCTGCTTGCGTGGCCTCTATTTTGGCGGTTAATGCTTCGGTTTCTGTCCCGGTCGCATTGGCGGTAGCAGGTCGAAATGCAGATTTGAGTCGCTTGATCCCATTTTCAGCCGCAGCAATACTTTCATCCGTAAATGCCAGGGGACTACGATAATTGCCGTTCAGGACCAACATCCGCATCACGTCGCCTTCATGATCGACAAGGAAATCTTTGATCGTAACCAGATTGCCGATTGATTTGGACATCTTCTCCCCAGAGAGTTGTAACATCCCATTATGCATCCAGTAGCGGGAGAATGCTTTGCCTGTGAAGGATTCGGATTGGGCAATTTCATTTTCGTGATGGGGGAAGATCAGGTCGTTGCCGCCGCCGTGAATGTCGATGCTTTCGCCGAGTTCGTGGAGGCACATGGCCGAGCATTCGATATGCCAGCCGGGGCGACCACTTCCCCAGGGAGTATCCCAGGCCGGTTCTCCCTCTTTGGCGTTTTTCCAGAGGGCAAAATCCCCGGCGTTTTCTTTAATATCCTCAACGGCGATACGTGCACCTGCCTGCATCTCATCCAGTTTACGACCGGAGAGCTTGCCATAATCATCATCCTTGTGGACGCGGAAATAGACATCACCCTCAGCAGTATAGGCATAGCCTATTTCGATCAGTCCCTCGATCATGGCGAGGATCTGTTTCATTGTTTTAGGTTCGGTGGCACGCGGATTGACGGTTGCGGGGAGGATATTCAGATCGTTGAGATGATCTTTATAATCCTGAATATAGCCTTCAGCTAGCTCAAAGGGATCAACGCCTTTGGCGTTGGCGCGGTTGATGATCTTGTCATCGACATCGGTAAAGTTCATTGCAAATTTGACGTCGTAACCACGATATTGCAGGTAGCGGCGAATAATATCGAAAACCAATGCTGACATAGCGTGCCCAACGTGGGCATTATCGTAAACGGTCGGTCCGCAAACATACATGCGAACCTTGTCTGGTTCAATGGTTTTGAATTCTTCTTTTTTACGGGATTGGGTATTATATAGGCGCAGCATTTATTCTTCCTTATTATCAACCTGTTCACTTATGCGAGCGAAGATCATTCGTCCAGCAGCAGTTTGAAGCACTTTCGTTACGCTGACATCGCTGTATTCGCCGATCTCATCATGTCCATTCTCGACGACAACCATGGTACCATCTTCCATATAACCGACACCCTGATCGCGTTCTTTGCCTTCTTGAATAATATTGATGTGCAGGAACTCTCCAGGAAGTACTACTGATTTGACTGCATTCGCCAACTCGTTGATATTAAGAACGGTGACGCCTTGCAGCTCAGCAATGCGATTTAGGTTATAGTCGTTGGTCAGCACTGGACATTTGAGTTGTCGCGCGAGGACAACCAGCTTGCTATCCACCTCCCGAACACCGTCCACGTCAATATCACTGATGCGTACCATCACGTTTGAGTCTTTCTGCAAATTAGAGAGTACTTCCATACCCCTGCGGCCACGTTGGCGGCGCAATCCATCTGGAGAATCGGCGACATACTGTAATTCGTTTAATACAAAACGCGGAATAAGCAAGATGCCAGGCAAAAAGCCGGTGCTGGCAATATCAGAAATCCGCCCGTCAATGATCACACTTGTATCGAGCAAAATAGTGCGATTTATCTTTGACCAACTGTTCCCATTGCCATTTCCGCTATCGGTATTATCTCCGCGGTTTGTTATGGATGAGATCATACCCATGATGTCGCCTTGACGCATTACAAATATGGAAACACCCAAATATCCAAAGACTAAAACGCCCACGAAAGGAGCAATATCCCCAATAATATTGGGCAGCGTCGAAAGAGGGAATGCCAAAAGCGCAGCGACAATCAGCCCGCAAAAAAGTCCCATCAATGCGGCGAATAGTGTTTCAGCGGCGATCCGTCCCAGCAAGGAGCGGAGAGTTCGCATGGGGCGCGTTGTGACATAAGGCGTCAGGATTAGCCCGATCAACGCACCTATTAGCGCAAAGGTAATTACGTAAGTTGTCGTCAAAGATTCGTTAAGTTGACCGAGTTCAATCCCTGCATATGCGCCCGCGATTGTCAAACCTGCCATGCCAAAAAGACGGAAAATAATTTCCACACTCATAATAAGGCCTCCAGAAAAATAAAAAAATAAAAAATGCTTTTGGATAATAGCATGCCTGTTACTCTCCGTCAATCATATGCTTCTTTATGATGTTTATGAAAAAACATAAATTTTGTTTGTAGAATCGCTCATTGACCCTCTTTCTGTTTTCTCGTACAATCCAGCTATGTTAGTGAGTTACTTCCCTGTCTCTGGAGGCTTCTATCGCCCAGATCACGATCCGCCGTTTTATTATTAACCTGAGAGAGATTGTTATCTGCCTATATTAATTAGCCTTTAGATGGAGAAAAAATGATTGCAAAATTTACATCCCGTCGTGCTCCGATTTATGATGACATCCCTGACGAAAAATGGAATAATTGGCGATGGCAACTGAGCCATCGCTTGAACACTGTTGAAGAGATCGAAAAAGTTTTTAAATTGACCGATAGTGAACGTAAAGCACTCGCGACCCAAAACTTGTTTCGGGTTGATATTACGCCTTATTTTATTTCTCTAATTGATCCCGACAACCCGAATGATCCGATCCGCAAGCAGGTTGTCCCCACGGCAACTGAGATGGTTCCCTTCACTGCGATGATGGAAGATTCTCTTGCAGAAGATAAGCATTCTCCCGTTCCAGGATTGGTACATCGTTACCCGGATCGTGTGTTAATGCTTGTCACCACACAATGTGCCACTTATTGTCGTTATTGTACGCGCTCTCGTATTGTTGGTGACCCCTCTGCGACTTTCTCTCGGGATGAGTTTGAGCAGCAAATTGAATATCTCAAAAACACACCTCAGGTACGTGATGTGTTGCTCTCTGGTGGTGATCCGCTTGTGCTGGCGCCAAAAATCCTTGAAGAGATTTTGCGTCGATTGCGCGAAATTCCCCACATTGAGATCATTCGAATCGGTTCGCGTGTACCGGTTTTTCTGCCGATGCGCGTCACCAGTGAATTGACCGAAATGCTTGAGAAGTATCATCCGCTCTGGTTGAATATCCATGTTAATCATCCCAACGAAATTTCAGAGGAATTGGCCGAAGCCACCGACAAACTTGCCAAGGCAGGCATTCCTTTGGGAAATCAATCTGTGTTGATGGCAGGTATCAACGATTGCTCTCATATTCAGAGAGACCTGGTACAAAAGTTGGTCCGGATCCGTGTGAGACCTTATTATCTTTACCAGGCCGATCTTGTTGAAGGCGCTGGCCATTTTCGTACACCAGTTGCCAAAGGAATTGAGATCATTGAGGCTTTACGTGGGCATACCTCTGGCTATGCAGTTCCCCAATTCATTGTGGACGCGCCCGGAGGAGGTGGTAAAATCCCGCTTCAGCCCAATTATTTGCTGAGTTCGTCGGATCATAAAATAGTCTTGCGTAATTATGAAGGTTATATTACAACCTATGAAGAACCTTCAGAATATCAACACCATAATCCAAAGACTTGTGCCTATTGTCAAAACAAACGTCCTGAACCTGGGCAAAGCGGAATTGCGGGATTGTTGGATGGCGAACAGATGTTTATCAAACCAGAAGGATTCGACCTGCTTCATGAGCGCGGCGGTATCCAGCATCGTCTTAAAGACGATGCGAAGTGGCAGCCGCTGGGCATTGGAAGTGGGAAATCTGAAAAAGATTCATAAAAGGAGTACCTATGAATATGCTCAAGAAATATAGTTTTGTTACCATGATTTTGGCTGCCGCTTTTTTACTTTCAGCTTGTTTCCCTTCCGGAGCAACGGATGGCTCAACTATTAATTCGACCCAGGCCGCAGAGTTGATCGAAACTGCCGTTGCACAGGCCCTGAACGCCCAGGCGACCCAAAATGCTGCTGCTGCTCCGCAAGCGACAGCAACGCCAGTGGTATCTGAAGAAACTAGTACCCCTACTCCCACGCCAACCCTCACTCTCGTTCCAACCATCACACCTCTTGTTCTCGTGCCGACTGCTACCGTGGCAAGCGGCGGTGGCGGTGGTGGTGGTGGCACGACATATACCCCTCTGAAGGAAAACTGTGACCCAGATCTAATCAAACGCCCCTTTGATAATACTGAATTGCGCCCCGGTGACCCATTTGATATTAAATTCACCATTGAAAATACAGGCACAGAGACCTGGCCGGCTGGTTACGATCTTGTTTTCTTTTCCAGTACAGATGGTACCGATTGGATTAACGGTGGCTTTACCACCTTGCAGCTCGGAGAAATGAAACCAGGAGACCGATTCAGTGTTGGCCCCTACGACGCAACAACGCCTGCTGGAAAAGGTTTCCATGTGATGACCTTCAAACTTCAAGGAGGCTTTTGCTGGCCTTACGTTGCGATCAATGTGAAATAAGCATATTTGCATAGAATAAACTTAAAAAATCTGCACTTATGCATATTCGAATTTACAGCCAGAGATGAGGAGGCAGCCGAGATGAAAAACAAATCTTCTATCTATACTCTTATAGTCTTGGTTCTTGTTCTCTCTGGCTGTATGCCTACTACACCGGAGGCACCTTTTGTTTCTGTTGAGACTATCGTGGCGGCGACCTATGCCGTGATACAGGCACAGACAGCAGCAGCAGAAGCAGTGATCCCAACGGCAACACTTATCCCTCCAACACCTACAAAATTGTTTGCCACATTTACTCCCATCGCCACATCTACAAGCTTTATCGTTTCGTCTCTCACTCCTGTGCCGACCGCAACCATGCCTCCTTCACTTACGCCAACCAATGTTACGAGTGGTTCTGGCGATATCCTGTATTCATGTGAAGTTGTTGGCTCATCGCCTGCAAGTGGTTTTGAAGTGAAGAAAAATAAAGAGTTTACCTGGACCTTACACGTAAAGAATATAGGCACCACAATATGGAGTGGTGGGGATACAAAACTAGCTCATATCAAAGGGGCAGAATACTATATATTAAAAAGAGTTCTAATAGAAAAGACTACCAATGCCGGAGAAATAGGTGAATTTAGAGTTGCGTTGTTTGCTCCTGAAGAGCCAGGTAGATACTCATCCACCTGGACAATGCGCAGAGGCATCAATGATTTTTGCGAAATTAAATATCAGATATATGTGGTGAAGTAGCTGATCTAGAAGCCGTCAAACACGATCACCAGCAAGAAGAATAATATCTCCAAACCCATCATTCCTGCCAAAATATAAACTACGATCATCCAGCCCGGCGACTTACTGGCTAATTTTAACCTTTCGCCTTCTGCCAATTGGCGGACGGCTTTCGCCGCGTCTGATGCACTTTTCATCCAGAGCCAGTCGGATGCCTCACTCGATTCACTCGGGATAATCAGCTTGCTCCCGTTAAATTGACGCAGCCATGCCCTTAACTTTTCCGTTGGTTCAAGAGCCAGATTCTCTGGCAGGATCACCGCTTGGACGCTTTTTCCCGTCTTGGCAGGGATGGATTTGTCGGCTGGATGAATGAGCAATTTTAGTTGTCGAGATTCTTTTTCCATGGCGGCAGCAAGTTGATTGGCGAGCGTACCGCTCCCATCGTCGATCAGCATGACAGTGAAATCGGCATGTTTCTTCTCCAGATTTTCGCTGGCATGCATCCCGTCCCGCCGCAGGCTTTGCCAATGGTAGGCCAGCAAGCCGCCGAAAAGGATCAGCATTTGAAGGGTATTTAATAGATCTGTGGTGAACCCGCTGGGAGTTGCGCCAAGTAGTGCTTCAAAAAGTAGTGATGCCAATTGTACAGCGGCGATCATTCCGCCCACCACGCCGATGAAGAGAATCAGATAGAGATAGGTTTTTCGGACAAGCGAGCGGCGCGCATGGTTGCCAGCATCGTCAGAAGCAAAGGCTTCAGCCTGCATTGGGCGCCAGGTGAGCAGCCAGAGGGGCAGCCCAACGATTAGTGTTGCCAGTGATGAAGCCAGCTGTGGACGTAAATTGCCCACCCAAACACCCGTGCCGATGGTCGTGTCGATGACGAATGAGAGCAGCAAGGTGATGCCGGTGAAAGTTGCTCCCAGCCCGATCAAAGCAAGAATATAGGTGTAGAGCCGATTCATCCCGGCACGACGCGGGGCATCTGGTAAGGCCTCGAGATCACGTTGGAGCCAATATCCATAATAGGCCCAGACTGCCCCAAGCGGGATGCCAATGGAAAGGGGCTCATTAATTTCGCGCATTAATTCCTGGAAGCTGCTGATTTCGCCAAGAATCATTTGCAGAAAATTATTAACGACAATCCCCGTGACCGAGAGGACAAAGATCACACCTGATAAAGAGAGTAGATAGAGCACACCCAAACGAAGTAAAGAGGTGCGTTCAGCTTCGTCGCTGGTCGAATCTTGGACAACTTTCCAGGTCCAGAGCCAGAGCGGCACACCGACGAGAGTCAACACAAGACCATTGGCAAACCAAACATCATCAGTGTAGTATGTGGAACTGGTAGCCGAAGGACTTAGCAGGTAGCGCAATATCTGTTGCACGCCCGCAATCGACATAATCAGTGAATAGAATACCCAGATATATCTGTAAATGCGGCGGGTAATTTGTAACGAAATACTATCTTTTACGCTTTGCCAATCCGCACGTAGAACAGAGATGAAATAAGTTGCTAATAAGGCATTCATCAAGGCAGCGATCAGGTTATCGCTTAGGTTTTGAGAACCGCCAAAAACTGCCCGCGATACAGATAGATCGAAGGCAGTCAGTATTAACCGATTGAGAAAGGCCAGACCATTTTGCACGAGGGGAACGAGCAACGCAAGCAATGCCGCATAAAGGAAAAAGGCACGCACGCCAGATTCGTGTTCGCCTGCATCTTTTTTAGCGCTGCGCTGCGCTGCCCACCAGTGGATCCCGAAAACCGGGACACCGACCAGGATCAACGCGAGGGCTTGTGCAAGTTGATCCACACCGCCGCCAACTGAATCTGAAAATATGGAGCGAGCCAATCCGATCAATCCCCAGAGCACCACTTCCATGCTGATGAACGCGACTGCATAGAAATATAAACGACGAATTGTTTTCATTTCAAACCTCCGAATCCCCTCTCCCAAAAGGGGAGGGCCAGGGTGGGATGTTTCTAATTATCTTCCTGATACCAATTCCAGGACCAATAAGAATAAGGCATCTGGAATATTTTCCATTCACCCTCCTGCTTAATTAATAACGCAGATTCAGAATAGCTGTATTGGTCAAAAAATGGCCCTCTGTTACTCTCAGTAATGGTGATCGATACCGAAGCCGTGTCTTCGCTGATCTCAACTTCACCGATCTGTAAGCCCCTTCTTCCGTTTCTATCTATGAATAGGTCCTGACGAAACTCGTCGTAGTCGGGCTTATTTTTCTTATCTGCCAAATAGTCATATGCTCTTTCATAATCCCCTTGTTCCAGAGCAATAATATAATTGTGGATGATGCCCTCGGGGGTATTATCAGAAAGGTAAGTGGTTGTATCCTCTTTTAAAAAGAAAACACCCAGGGATAAGGCCACAAGCAGGCCGATTACTACCAGGATGACGGTTAGAAAACGATCTTCTTTCATGGAATACCTCCGTACGTTATATTAGGGAAGAGGGATTTGTCTCCGTTTACTGGAACGTTGCCCTGGCCTTAAGGCGATCACGAGAAATGGGCCTAGTGCGGGGATCAGCAATGCGAATAATTCCCAAGTGGCATATTCGCCAAAACTGAGCTTGCGGCCTCGCAAATAAAAAATAGCCAGCAGAAATTGGATGATCAAAAAACTGAATAGGATAATGCGCAGGGTTTCTGGAGTCATGGTACTCCAATTGTATGATATTTTCAATAAAATGCAAGAACAAATATTCTGTAAAAGGGGATATATAAAAGCCTTGCAAGAAATTTTTCGCAAGGCTTTTATGTTTTGCTTTATCTCCCCCGCTTGCGGGGGAGATGCCCTTTAGGGCAGAGGGGGGAAAGCCTTTAAACCCAGCCGCGCAATTCCATCGCCTTGAC
>NZ_CEYOSI010000049.1:999-6415 GCF_982879505.1 Candidatus Desulfolinea nitratireducens | reverse complement strand
TTTTCTTTGAAGAAATCATCCGCTTCGGGGGTTGTGGGACCATTGGCGCCTTCCGCGACGATTTTCACCCGGCTTGAAATCTTCTTGACGCTCTCCTCATTTACCTGGCCTTCGAGCGCTCCAGGCATAAGCACATCGGCTTCTTTGCTGATCCAGGCGTCACCATCCTCGCGGATATAACCAGCAGCATCCGCTTTTTCTTTATTGATCATCCCATATTGGTCGGTGATCGATTGCAGGAAGCGTGGGTCACAACCTTGGGGGTGACTGTATGTGTAGGCTGTGCGATCTTCGCGATCCCAGCAGGAGACACAGGCAACTTTTCCGCCGAGCATTTCGACAAAACCAATTGCTGCATATTGGGTCACATTACCAAAACCCTGCATGGCTGCAATTGAAGTTGTCGGATCAATACCAAGATGTTTCATGGCTTCGCGGACGGTGTAGATCACGCCATAGCCTGTCGCTTCGGTGCGTCCCAACGATCCGCCGCCGCCGAGGGGTTTTCCAGTGAAAACGCCGGGTGTATATTCACCGACCAGGGTTGAATATTCGTCCATCATCCAGCCCATCATCTGGGGATTTGTACCCACATCCGGGGCGGGGACATCCTGACGTGGTCCAATATTCCGCCACATATTTTTTACCCAGCCGCGGGTCAGGCGTTCTTTTTCAGCGGAGGAAAGCGTTGCGGGATCAACAATGATGCCGCCTTTACCGCCACCCAATGGAATATCTGCGACGGCACATTTCCAGGTCATCCAGGTTGCCAGTGCGCGGACGGTGTCGAATGTCTCTGATGGATGGAAGCGAATGCCGCCCTTATTGGGGCCGCGGGCATCGCTATGCTGAACCCGAAATCCCTGGAAAACACGCAAGGTGCCATCATCCATCCGCACTGGGATCCGGAAAGAAAATTCACGAGCAGGCCAGCGCAGCACTTCAGCAATCTGCGGGTCTAAATTCAGCAATTCCGCAACATGATCGAATTGTTCTTGCGCCATCTCAAATGCATTGATCGTTTCAGACATTTTGTCTCCTTAAAGACGGGAATAGATTGTTAAAATATAAACGGGCAGACCGGTTTCGGCTGCCCGCTTTTTCAAAGGGATTTTTGTGGGTATTCTCATATAGAATTCACCGGCAATAGGTTAATCGAAATTATACCCAACGTCAATAGGATACTTATCACCTCGTAAAAATTACATCCAGGATTTTAATTGCCTCATTAATTCTTCTCTGAGGATTTGCGGATTGGCTTGTCCGCGTGCCTTTTTCATCACCTGGCCAAATAACCAATTCACCACCCCCTCTTTCCCTTCCCTATAGCTCGTGACCTCAGGCTGATTCTCGTTTAAGACCTCTGATACCAGTCCCGCGATCAGGTCACCGTCTGAGACTTGCCCCAGCCCACGTTCGGTGACGATGGCTTTCGGGCTTTTTCCACTTGCGAAAACCTCACCCAAAACTTCTTTGGCAGTATTCTTATTGATCCCACCCTCTGAGACCAATATCACCAATTCTGCCAATGCAGCAGGCGTGACTTTGATCTCATCAATCCCCACCTCGGCCTGGTTCATCAAGGCAAAAAGCTCACCGCTCATCCAATTGAAAAGCATTTTCGGTTTAATTGTAGCGGGTAATTTCTTGAGGGCGCTTTCAAAATAATCAGCGATCGCTTTCTCAGAGACCAAAACCCTGGCATCATATTCGCTTAGTTTAAATTCGGTGGTGAAACGCTGGAATTTGGCATCGGGTAATTCGGGGAGTTCGGCGCGGACCCTATTCACCCAATCAGCATCTATTTTTAGCGGTGGCAAGTCCGGTTCAGGGAAGTAACGGTAATCATGCGAATCTTCCTTACCGCGCTGGGTATAGGTTTCAGCCTTGGCCTCATCCCAGCCCATCGTCACCTGATCCACTTCGCCGCCCTCTTCGATGAGCTTGCTCTGACGGGCGATCTCGTAATTGATCGCATCTTCCATCGCGCGGAAGGAGTTCAGGTTTTTAACCTCGGTGCGCGTCCCAAGCTCGGATGTTCCCACGGGTCGGACAGAGGTATTTGCCTCGAAGCGGATGACGCCTTTTTCCATATCGCCGGAGTTGACGCCGAGATAGCGCAGAATATTGCGCAGATTTTCGGCGTAGGCACGGGCCTCGGCGGCGGAGTGCATATCCGGCTCTGAGACGATCTCGAGCAGCGGAACGCCCGCACGATTGAGATCGACCAGGCTGGTACCTCCCGAAGGTTTCAAACCTTCGGGAGGTTTTATATGCGTCAGCTTGCCCGCATCCTCTTCAAGATGGGCGCGGAGAACGCGGATCGTTTTTTCGCCATCTTCTGTTTGGATACGCATCTCACCGTTGGTGGCAAGGGGTTCTTCAAACTGTGAGATCTGATAGCCTTTGGGAAGGTCCGGATAGAAATAATTTTTGCGCGCAAAGATACTGACCGGCTCGATCTTGCAGCCCAGGGCCAGCCCGACGCGCATCGCAAATTCGACAGCGCGCTCGTTGGCAACGGGCAATGCCCCGGGCATTCCTGCACACACGGGGCAGACAGCAGTATTTGGCTCTGCTTCGACTGAATCAACAACCGGGCAGCCGCAAAACATCTTTGATTCGGTTGCCAGTTCAACGTGGACTTCAAGTCCGATAACGGGTTCAAATTCCATAAAATTTCACTGTTCTCCCCCTGTGAACGGGGGGAGTTAGAGGGGGGCAAAATAAGCCCCCACCTGACCTCCCCCGCTTGCGGGGGAGGAATTTGATTAAAGAAAATTCGGATGTTCTTTCTTCAGAAAGGCATCCACCCCAATTCGATGTTCTTCGCTCTTCCCTGCCACGTCCTGCAATTCGCCCTCAAATTCGAGGACATCTTCGAGATTTGACAGCACAGCCCGATTGTAGGCTTTCTTTGTCGCCCCAAAGGCTCCCACTGGCCCCATCGCCAGCATTGCCGCGATTTGGGCAACTGTAGCGGCCAAACCCTCGGCGGGAATGAGGCGATTGACCAACCCCCAATTCAACGCATCCTGCGCGGAGATGGGGAGATTGCTAAAGGTGAATTCGGTGGCCCGTCCCAGCCCGATCAGTGCAGGGAGCAGCAGCGAGATACCTGAATCCGGGACGAGGCCGATGCCGGTGAACCCGACCGTGAACTCGGCAGAATCAGCGGCTATTCGCAGATCGCAGGCCAGCGCAACCCCGAGGCCCGCCCCTGCTACCGGCCCGTTGATCGCGGCAACAATCGGCTTTTCTATTTGGCGGATTTGCAATATAAGCGGATTATAGGTCTCGCGCAGATGCTCGTGATAGGAGACATCAGAATCCTGTCCAGCCAGCATCTCAGAGATATCCTGACCGGAGCAGAAAGAACTCCCTGCTCCAGTGATGACTATGCAGCGAATATTGTCGTCCTGCGCGGCTTCATCCAGTGCGGATTGTAGCCCTAAAATCATGTCCCGATTGAAGGCGTTGGCCTTATCGGGACGATTGAGGGTAAGTGTTAGGGTATGATGTTGAAAGAAAGAGAGGATCAGGGGCACGGGGCCTCCACTACTCAGTAGTCTATATCGTCATCCGTGTTTTCGTCATCACCGAGATCGATTTCAAATTCAACCATATCCCGGTCCAGATAAACCCAGAGAAGCAGGACTGCCCCTTCTTCGGTTTCAACAGCCCGAACTGCCTGGATGGGAGTCTCTTGTTCAAGCCCCATATCGTTGCGGTATTCCAGATACATGGGTGAGAAATTGCGCCAGGAACGATAACAGCGCTCGACCAATTCAGGGCCATTAAAAGTGCGGAGTTTTGTAACTGCATTAACAAGGGAACTGGGCCCTTCGCTGAGGCCCAACGCCCAGCCATCCTGCACAGGTTCGAAAACAGGTGGGGGTCCTTCGATGATTGTAATTTTATTATCCATAGTTTTTACCTTTTAGGTGCAAAAATAATACCATTAAAACCCTGCTGATTTTATAGGATTTTCGTTATAATCCATTAACAAATTCATTAAGAGTGGTCTCAAAACTTATGCATAAAATAACGATCTTCTTTTATCTCCCTCTACCCGGCCAGGATTTCAATTCAGGCTGGCAAAAATTTATGGGACTGGCTGAAAAAATGCCTGGCCTGCGAAGGGAAACGGTCAGCGAAATTTCAGAACTGGTTTTTGGCAGCCAGGGGCATCAGTTTATCAAGATCCACGAATTTTATTTTGATTCACGCCAGTCCCTCAATGCTGCCCTGCAATCGCCGGAGGGACAAGCTGCCGGAGATTGGCTGCATGTCTTTACCCGCAAGCGCTTTTCCATGTTGGTCGCCGAGCATAAGGAGGCCTTGCCGGAGGAGTTTGTTCGGTAGGGGCGACGTTTTGTTGCCCTAGGCGGGAACACTCCGCCCCTATAGGGTTTTTATTATTTCCTTTACAAACCCCGGCCCCTGATAGACCAGACCTGTATAGATCTGTACCAGCGTCGCCCCCATGTCGAGGCGGCGTTTTGCGTCGTCTGGAGTCATGATCCCGCCTGCGCTGATAACGGGGATCTTCCCATTCACTCTTTTAAGAATTCGACTTAAAGCCGCTTCGCTCGTGGACCGGAGCGGGCTTCCGCTTAAACCGCCTGATTCTGTCCGATGAACAGATTTCAGCCCCTCGCGGGCAAGGGTGGTATTTGTCGCGATGATCCCGTCCATATTGGTGGCAAGTATGACGTCAAGGGCGTCATCGAGTTCCGCATCCGAGAGATCAGGAGAAAGCTTGACGAGCAAGGGTATTTTTTTGCGCAGGGTCTTCTGTTCAAATTTTCGCTGATAATCCAGTTGGGTGAGGAGTTCTTCGAGCGCGGCACGACCCTGAAGATCCCGCAATCCCTCGGTGTTTGGCGAGCTGACGTTGATCGTCAGGTAATCGGCGCAGGGGGCAAAAAGCTCGAGCAGCGAAAGATAATCGAGGACGGCTTCCTTGTTGGGGGTGGTTTTATTTTTGCCGATATTCACGCCGAGGATCATGGATGATTTGCGGCGCCGATTTGTTTCGGGGTAAAAACGTCTCAGGTTGATCACGCGGGATGATTTTTTTGACGCGTATTTGCAATAACCAAGCTTTGATAAGGCTTTGACGACTTTTGTCGCGCCTTTGGAGGGGAATCCCATCCGGTTGATGATGGCCTCATCTTCGGGTAATCGGAAGACTCGCGGCTCAGGGTTGCCCAATTGGGGGAGGGGTGTGACGGTACCGACTTCGATATGCCCAAACCCTAGCATGGAGAGGCCGCGCACGGCGGCGGCATTTTTATCGAATCCGGCCGCCAGCCCAACAGGATTGGGAAAGGTCAGCCCGAAGGCTTCAACAGGTTTGGGAGGTGCGGAGAAGATCTGTTTGAGCAGCCACTGAGCACCAAAGATATAACGG
>NZ_CEYOSI010000049.1:0-989 GCF_982879505.1 Candidatus Desulfolinea nitratireducens | reverse complement strand
GGTATTGTTGAGGGCATCCAGGCTCAGGGCGTGAATATCTTCAGGGTTTGGTTTGAAAAGAAGGGGACGAATTTTTTTATACATAGTCGGTTGAAGGTTGCAAGTTTTAGGCTAAATAAACCTGTCATCACGAGTTGCTGATGTTTTTCGGCGGCGCGGCGATCTCCTCGATAGTAAAGGGGATTGCCGCGGTCGCTTCGCTCCCTCGCAATGACAAAATTAGTTGATTATTTTTCACTATTATGCCTGTCCGCAAATTTTTTACATTCTGCCAGATAATCATCTGCGCGCTTGATCAATTTTGGCAAAAGGGTGAAATCTCCTTTTAGAAAGTCTGTGCCAAACTTTAATAGTTGATCGCTCTTTTTCTTTAGCTCAGCTTCGAGTTGGCCCTCGTCCATCTTGGCAGGAAGAAAAGCTTCATCGACCCTTGGAGTCTCTCTCTCCCCTAGTTCCACGAGTAACCAATCGAGCGAGGCCTTCTCAGTTTCAGGATCTTTGATATCTGCGATGATCAGCCAGGGGAAGACACCGATCTCGTAATTCAGATGGACTTCGGTTGTAGGGTTTTTAAAGCGGACAAATACGCCTCCCCTGTGGTAGGTGGTCTCGATCCTTTTAAAATCATATATATTTTCAAGAGACCGAAAGCATTTATCTACAATCTGTTCAAATTCGGATTTTCTCATCACGGTGCTCCTTTAGCGGTTCTCGGTTTGAGACGCGCCAGCCGCAGCAGCGGAGAGCGGGTTTCGGGGTCAAGATCGTTATTGGATAATGACCATATCATTTATCTTTTCATGAAGACCAATTTTACCCCACCTATTAGTGCAAGCAGAAAACCGATCCCGATCAGAGTCCATTTCAGGGAGGTAAAGATGGTCGTCGTCCAGGCGAGAGGAGTTAGCTCAGTCGGGTAACTCAAAAATAAAGTTGCCAAGCCAAAGTTTTCAAGATAGTCGAAGAGCACCCCACCCCAGGGGATGAAG
>NZ_CEYOSI010000048.1:6348-18590 GCF_982879505.1 Candidatus Desulfolinea nitratireducens | reverse complement strand
AGCAGTCATGGTCATTTTTGGTTCATCGTGAACGCCTTCTGTTGTTTCGACCTTATCATCTCTTATTGATGCGTACCAATCGCTGGCCTGCTCACCAGTGAAATGAAATTGAATGACTGCATCCAGGCCGGGGGCCTTATCGGGACGGAATGCGCCGGGCATTTTTTCCATCAGGGTTTTGATTGTAAGTGCCATTATTCTATCTCCTATTTGTTGTGCACCACAAAGACACAAAGTTCACAGAGTTATTTCTTATGAGCACAAAGAATTTTTTTTTACTCTTCGTGTCTTAGTGGTGAATTATTTATTGTAAATTCTCAAAGATCGCAGCAGCCCCCATGCCGCCGCCGATACACATCGTCACCATGCCATATTTCGACTTGCGACGTCCCATCTCGTAGATCAGTTGCGTGGTCAGCTTTGCCCCCGTGCAGCCAAGGGGATGCCCCAATGCGATCGCTCCACCATTGACATTGGTCTTCTCTTCATCGATTCCCAACTCGCGGATGATCGCCAGCGATTGCGATGCAAAGGCTTCGTTCAACTCGATCAGGTCAATATCTTCAAGCGCCAAGCCAGCGATTTTAAGCGCTTTTGGAATCGCAACTGTCGGTCCAATTCCCATGATCTCAGGGGGGACGCCGCCAACCGCATAGGCAACATAACGTGCGAGGGGCTTGATACCGAGCTCCCTGGCTTTATCTGCGGACATAATGATCACACCCGCTGCACCATCCGACATTTGGGAGGAATTCCCAGCAGTGGATCTGCCCCCGGTTTTGAAGGGAGCTTTCAGCCGCGCTAATGCTTCCACGGTAGTGTCACCCCGCGGACCTTCGTCCCGGCTGACTGTATATTTACGGGTAGCAGGCTTCCCATCCGCACCGACTTCGGTCACTTCCACGTCAACAGGTACAATTTCCGCATCAAACAGACCGGAATCTACCGCCCTGGCAGCTTTCTGATTGCTGCCCACGGCAAAGGCATCCTGGTCTTCACGGCTGATATTATATTTCTCCGAGACGTTCTCGGAAGTCAGCCCCATATTGGTGAAAGCCTCTGGTCTGCCAGACGCCTGACCATAATTCGGGGAGAATTTATAGCCCGTCATGGGGACCTGTGTCATCGACTCGGCCCCCCCTGCAATAGCAACATCGATTTGGCCGGACATAATTGCCTGTGCCGCATGCGCAATGGATTGCACACCCGATGAGCAAAAACGATTGATCGTTTCAGCGGGGACAGTATCAGGCAGACCGGCATGCATGGTCGTCAGACGAGCCATATTCATTCCCTGCTCGCCCTCGGGAAAAGCACAACCAATAATAACATCGTCGATATCTGCGGGGTCCAGCTCAGGTGTCCGCCTGAGCAATTCCTTGATCACTATCGTTGCCATTTCATCTGCCCTGACAGTCGCCAAACCACCGCGCTTTGCCTTGCCGACCGGCGTTCGAACAGCGGCAACAATTACAGCTTCTCGCATTTCCATGATTTACTCCTTTTTTACACGGTTTGCAGGTTGGAATGTTGAAATGTCTGAAGGTTGTGAAAAACTTGCAAACCTTCAAACCTGCCAACCTGCAAACGGGTACTAATTTCGTAGCGGTTTACCCGTATTCAACAAAGCCCACATCCGCTCCTGGGTTTTTTCTTCACCACACAGAGAAAGGAAAGCCTCCCGTTCCAGGTCGAGAATATATTGCTCACTGACCCAGGCAGCTTTGCTGAGACCTCCGCCGCTCAAAACATAGGAAAGCTTTTGAGCGATCTTTTCTTCGTACTCCGTGATGAATTTGCCTTCCTTGAACATATAGGCGCCAACTTCCAATGCTCCGCGCATATCACGACCTGCGGCATAGATCATCTCCGGTGCCGGTGGAGCATAGCCGGTATTGACCATATGCAATACTTCCTTTTTGGCTTCGGCCAATAAATGATCACGGCTCATGACGATCCGATCTGTTGCACTCAGGATGCCCATCTGCTGGGCTTCGCGCGCACTTGTTGCCACTTTGGCCTGCCCGATTTGCAGGAAAGCTTTTTGAAATGGGGCATATAAATTCATATCAGGAATGCGCATGGCCGGATTGACAACACGGCGCATGATCTCTTTTGTACCGCCGCCTGCGGGAATCACACCAGCACCCAATTCAACCAGACCAATATAGGTCTCACCGGATGCTACCACGCGCGAACCGTGCATGGTGATTTCACAACCTCCGCCAAGTGCCATCCCGGCCGGGGCTATGACAACTGGTTTCGGTGAATAACGCATCCGCATATTCATATCCTGCAAACCCCTGACCATCTCTTCAAGTTGATCCCACATCCCTTGCTGGGCAGCCATGACGACCATAAAGAGATTCGCGCCAGCACTGAAATGATCGGCTTCATTGCCAACGACCAAGCCGTCAAATTCATTTTCAGTACGGTCAAGGGCCTCTGTCATGATCTCGACAATATCGGCATCAATTGCGTTCATCTTGGTGTGGAATTCCACGCCAGCCACACCATCACCCAGATCGTAAAGGGAGGCACCGGCATTCTTTTTGATCAGATTCTGTTCCTTAAGCAGGAGCAAGTCAGGGGAACGAGCGATGCGGACATAGTCTTCTTTTGAGACGTCATAAACACCGACTATATCTCCATCTTTATATTGATAGAAGGATTCATGCCCGGATTTCAACATGCTGAGGACCCAATCGGCAGGTGCGAACCCTGCAGCAGTCATCTGCTCAACGATTGCCTGAACCCCGAGCATATCCCAGATCTCGAAGGGGCCAGCCTTGTGCCCAAATCCCCAACGCATGGCATCGTCAATCGGCTTGGGCGTATCAGCTACTTCCGGAATCAATACGGATGCATACTGAGAACCCTGATAGGTTAAAGCCTGAATTAATTTTGCAGCCTTATCCTCGCCATCGAGCATCGTCTGGATGCTTTCTTTGAGACTCTCAGCTTTCTTTGCCACGCCAACAGAATCAAACCTCGGCTTGGATGGTTCAACATATTCCATCGTTTCAAAATCAAGATGCAGGAAGGTTTTCTTCCCATCGGCATCTTTCTTGACGTTATAGAAACCGCCTCGGGTTTTATTGCCCAGCCAGTTTCGCTTGACCATTTCGGCAATCAGCTTATTCGGTGCTTCGGCTTCCAAAAAAGGCAGGGCGTATTTATCGTGCTGGATGAGGGGTGCCAGGTTGCGACCGACATGATCCCAGACATCGATGCCCACAAGGTCGATCAGGCGGAAAGTACCTGTTTTCGGGCGACCAACGATCGGGCCAGTGACCAGATCGACCTCTTCGATGGTGTAGCCATTTTTTAGAATGAAATCAAGAGCAAATGCCCCGGTGCCAAAGCCGAATCGATTTCCGATGAAATTGGGCGTATCCTTGCAAAGGACAATTCCCTTGCCCAGGCGATATTCGCCAAATCGGCTGATGAACTCAATCACTTCAGGAAGGGTATCTGCGGTTGGGATGACCTCAAGCAATTTGAGATAACGCGGCGGGTTGAAGAAATGCATCCCAAGAAAATGTCCCTTGAAGCTTTCAGAAAGTCCTTTTGCGATATCCTTGACCGGGATCCCGGAAGTATTCGTTGCAATGATCGCGCTATCCTTGCGAATTTCATCAATCCGTTTCATCAGATCCTGTTTGATCTCCAGGTTCTCAATGATCGCTTCAATAACCAGGTCAGCCTCGGCGATGACTTCAAAATCATCTTCGAGATTGCCGGTCTTGACCAACATCTGCTGATCGGATGAGAAAAATGAAGCTGGGCGGGATTTTTTAGCCGCCTGCAATCCATCATCAACGATGCGATTTCGGACATCTTTATCCTTCAGCGTCAACCCTTTTTTCTCTTCTTTTTCGGTCAGTTTGAAGGGCACGATATCCAATAATGTCGTTGGAATCCCGGCGTTGGCGAGATGGGCTGCCAGCGCTGCGCCCATTGTCCCTGCGCCAACCACGACTGCTTTGTTCACTTGATATTTCATATTTACCTCCAAATTTATCTCACCACAAAGGCAGAAAGTTAACAAAGAAAAACCTTTGTTGTTTTCGTGTCTTTGTCGTTAATTTCTTCTAACGCAATTGGCTACCGCGATAACCTAAAAGGTTACGCGCAACAACCAGACGATTGATCTGTCCGGTCCCTTCGTAAATATCGGTGATCTTGGCATCACGGAACCACTTCTCGAGCAGGAATTCACGGGAGTAACCCAGCGGTCCCATTATTTCGACGGCTTTCTGCGTAACCCTGGTGACGACATCTCCGGCTTTTACTTTGCTCATGGAGGATTCGAGCGCGTTGGGTTTGCGATTGTCCGCCATCCAAACTGCTTTTAATATCATTAACCAGGTTGATCGAATCATCACTTCCATATCAATAATGTCACGCTCAATGGTGGTCAGCTTATTTCGAGGCAGCCCATAACGAATTTCAATCCCTTCTTCTGTCAGCTTTTCCTGGACGAATTCCAGTGCGGCACGCGCTACTCCGATACCCGTTGCCGCGACAAGAGGCCGGGTCGCATCGAAGGTTGCCATCGCGCCCTTGAAGCCTTTGGTGGTCTTTTCGACAGTTGGATTTCCCAGAATATTCTCAAAGGGGACACGACAATCCTGCATGACAATTGAAACTGTATCTGAGGCCCGGATTCCCATTTTATGTTCCTTCTTGGAAACTTTAATCCCGGGTGTCCCCGCTTCGACAACAAAAGAGCGCATTCCTGCCCTTCCGGCCTCCGGGTCTATGGATGCCCAAATGACAACAAAGCCCTTTCCAGATTGCTCATACTGGGTCAATGATTTATCACCCGCAGTGACAAAGATCTTTTCCCCATTCAAAACCCATTCGTTTGTCTGCTTATCCAATACAGCTGTAGAGCGAATTGCAGAAGTATCAGAACCAGCACCGGCTTCGGTCATACACATTGCCGCGAATGTCGGTTTATCGCCCATGAAGCGCGCCAGGAATTTTTTCTTTTGCTCATCCGAACCAGCAGCCTGAACAGCAGCAGCACCCAATCCTCCTCCCGGAGTAACCAGGTACATTCCAACATCTCCCCAGGAGATGATCTCCATCATATGGGCCAGGAGTTGGTAACTGATAGGCGGGTGTTTCGGCTTACCTGGATCTTCCTTTTTCTTCTCTTTGGGAGCTAGTGAACCAGCTCCTGATGCTTTCATTGCCTGATGCATAAAGGTGATGTAGTCCCAAGGAATTTCTTGTTCATTTTCATCAAAGTAACGGGAGTGAGGCCTCATCATATTATCGGCAACAGTTTTCAAGACATATTGCTGTTGCACGATCGGTTTCGGGGTTTCAAATTCAATAGTCATTATTTATCTCCTCATTCTCTTACCACGAAGAACAGAAAGTAACACAATGGAAAAAGATATTAATCTTCGTGCTCCTTTGTGTTCTTTGTGGTGAGAAGGTTTTTAGACAATCGCCAGGCCAGTGAAAGTTGCGAAACCACGCCCATTGCGCATCCACCTTTCTACCGGGTGCTCACGGATATAGCCGTGCCCTCCCAATACCTGCACGCCACGATCGGTGACCATCATCACCATGTCGATTGCACCTGTCGCCGCCAGATAAGCCGCTTTGAAGGCATCATCCTTGTCGTTATCCAACTTCCAGGCTGCCTCCCAGGTCAACATCCGGCTGGCTTCAATTTCCATTGCCATTTCTGCCAGCATGAAAGCGATGGCTTGTTTTTGGGCAACTTTAACCCCAAAGACTTCGCGTTCTTTAGCATATTCAATTGCATAATCCAGTGAGGCCTTTGCGACACCAACAGCCAATGCTGCCAAGGCAACACGGCTTGCAGCCAAAGCTGCTTCAAAATCACCTTCTAGCCGATTGGCCTTTGGTACGCGCACATCATTCAGTCTGACGTCGTAGAAAGGCAACGCATTCAGACTCATCAGTTTGTTACGCTCTTCGCCAACTACCAAACCATCTGATTCCGCGGGGACAATAAAACCCTGCGTCAATCCATCCACATTGGCGTAGACGATCATCGCTTCGGCCTCAGCGGCGTAGGGAACGTAGGTTTTATGACCGGAAAGCAGATAATCATCACCCTCAACTGTGGCGGTCGTTTTCAGATCGGTCGCGTCAAAATCAAAGGATGGTTCGATCAAGGCGGCAGTGAAGGCTTTCCATTCCATTTCGATCACTGGGGGGATAAATTCCATCTTCTGTTCTTCTGAGCCGGCCAACAAAATTGGCAACACAAAGAGATTTGGAGTCATTACCGCCATTGCGCCAGCCAGATCGCCATAAGCCAACTCTTCGGCGGCCAGGACGCCAGTCACGCTGGAATACTCCCCAAATCCACCATACACCTCAGGGATCGAGGCTTGCAAAATCCCCATCTCCCAACCCTTCTCAATCAGCCCATCCGGAAATTTTTTTCCTTCCTCGGCCTCCTCTGCTGATGCCCGCAGATCATTTTCTGCATAACGACTGACAGCATCAATAAGCATTTTTTGTTCTTCATTTGGTTCAAAAGAATACATTGCTCCTCCTCCAAAACTGGGTCAGGTTCACTATGGCGGCAGAAGGCCCCTCGTCCGTGCGCACCCGATCAAATCCTTCGAGTAAATGTTCGTTACAATCACCGAAACCTGAGCCAGTATCAATCAAGACACGGTGATCATCCGCAATAACAAGATAAGCGTAAGTCCAAAATCCCGGGAATGCTTCCAACGGGATTCTGGAAATTCGAGCGCCATTTTTTGTGGTGAATTTTTCGAATGTATGCGAGGTTTTTGTGGACGGGAGTGCTTGCATCTAGATACCTCGCAGGCCATTGAGAAAAAGAGTTGCTGTTTGATCTGAGATTTCTTCGATAGAAAGTTCCCCGTTAGGTTTATACCAGGTGATAATCCAGTTCATTGCCCCAAGGAGATTACGCACGATAAGCGCGGTTCTGGCTATCGTAAAATCGCCGGAATCCATTCCACCAGCAATAACTTCACGCCAAAGAGCTTCAAAGCGATCGCGATTGGGGACATGCCGCGCGTGTAGATCAGTGTCCAATGAGCGGTGCTCAATCAAAAGAACGGAGGCCAGGTCAATATGATCCGTGAGTGCTTTGAGATAGGAGAGCATCATTTGTCGAAGTTTTTCACTTGGTGATAACTCCTCATTTTCAGCCACGAGGAGGATCTCTGCTGTGAGCAACTCCAATGCATGATCCAACAACTCAAGCAATATCTCCTGCTTGCTGGAAACGTGATGATAGAGACTGCCCTTTTGCAGGTTGACCGCGCCAGCAATATCCTGCATGGAGGTTGCGTGATATCCCTTTATGCGGAATATTTGTGCAGCGGCATCAAGAATTTGATCTTTAGTCATCATAATAAACCTACCGACCGTTCGGTAGGTGGATATTACCAGAATCACCCTCCTCAGTCAAGGTGTATTGATCAAAAGAATCAGTTATGGAGTCAAAATGCGGATAATCTATTCTTTGGATATGCTATAATATCTACATGGTTGATGAAAATATGCAAGTTGAAGTCACTGATAAAAATAAGGCAACGCAGGAAGAGCGCGAACAACGCATAGCTATTTTCATTGCAATTATTTTCGGTGTTGTCATTCTGGGTTTGATGGTGTGGGCAATTATCAGTCTGGCTCAGGCAGAGCCGACGACTACGGCTAAAGTACGGGATATTTTTATCATCTTTATGGCGCTAATATCGCTATTCATAGGTTTCGCGATTATCATCCTGATTGTGCAAGTAACCAGCCTGATCAACTTACTTCAAAATGAAATTAAACCTATTTTGGATGCAACCAACGAAACCGTTCATACACTCCGTGGGACAACCACATTTCTCAGTGAAAATATTGCTGAACCAGTAATAAAACTAAATACCCGCCTGGCGGGATTACAACGTATACTAGAACTCATCGGTATCAAAAGAATCAAATAATGAATTATTTTAATAAAGGAGAAAATCATGTCTGATCGTGACGAATTTGGAGCATTTCTGGTTGGATTTATCGTAGGCGGCTTGACAGGCGCAGTTGCCGCATTACTCTTTGCCCCGCAATCCGGGGAAGAGACTCGAACCTTACTCAAAGAACGCGGAATCGAATTGAAAGACAAAGCCGCCCAGACGGCTGAAGAGGCTGTTGCCCGCGCTGAAGCCGTAGCAGAAGAGGCTCGTGCCCGCGCTGATGAACTAACCAAAAAACTAAAAGAACGTGGGCAGGTTGTTATAGATCGTGGCAAGGGAGTAATGGAATCCGCAAAAGTGCGCGGACAGGAAGTTGTTGACCGTGGCAAGAGCGCGGTTGATGCAGCAAAAAAACCAGCCAAATCCAAAAAGTCCTCCCCTCCAAAAGGGGCATAGGAAAAAGCAAATTACATTGAAGGGTTTGACAAGGTCAAAGTCAAGCCCTTTTTTCGTTCCAGATACAGGATAAAAATATGCTCAAAGATAAACTGCGTGATCCCGTTAGCGGACTTACCCACCTCGGTGCGGCGATTCTCTCTTTTTTTGGGTTAATTGCCCTCATTCTTATCAGTTGGGGGGAACCCGCAAAACTGGCATCAATGATCGTCTATGGAACCAGTCTGATTGTGATGTTTTCCGCCAGCGCAACATACCATATGACCATCTCGTCACCCAAGGTAATCGAGATATTGCGGAAAGTAGATCATTCTGCTATCTTCCTGCTCATCGCTGGAACTTATACACCCTTTTGTATCAATGCTTTTAGCGGAATCTGGAAATGGGGTTTATTCTCTATTATCTGGGCACTGGCAATTATTGGTGTGGGGATTAAGATATTTATTGTTCGGGCACCTCGCTGGGTGAATGCAGGAGTATATCTCATTATGGGCTGGTTGGTCATCGCGGCAACTGGCGAAATGCTCGATAAACTCCCGATCGGTGCTTTGATATGGTTAATCGCAGGAGGACTGATCTATACTTTGGGAGCAATCATCTATATCACAAAAACGCTTGATTTTAAACCGTGGGTTTTTGGATTTCACGAAGTGTGGCATATCTTCGTCATTCTCGCTGCCGTAGCCCACTTTATTTCCATCCTGGTTTATATTGCAGTATAAAAAATGTCCGCTGCTGGGTGAGGGGGGCACCCAACAACGGACGTCTATATTGTGACATATTTTTCTCTTTTAATCAATGTTTTTTAACAAGAGATTTAAAACAAATTACGCGATCATAATTGAAAAACTAAAATTGCTACCTTTTCCTTCCCCGCCACTCTCCGCCCATATTTCACCACCCTGTGCTTCCACAAGGTGCCTGGCTACGGTTAAGCCGATCCCGCTCCCACCACCTGATTGTCGTGAGCGCGATTTATCTACCCGATAAAAGCGAGTGAATATATGCAGTAAATTTTCCTGGGAAATGCCTACACCAGTGTCTTCCACTGAAATGTGGATAAACTTTCCTTGTTGTACAGCGCTTACTGTCACTGCCCCCCCTGCGGGTGTATGACTCAGTGCGTTGCCCAGCAGATTCGTCAGGATTTGGATCACACGATCGCCATCGCCAAGAATACGCGGAAGGTCGGCAGGCAAGTTGGAGGTGAGGTTGATCCCTTTTTCCTCAAACTGAGTGGAAAGACGTTTGATCACCGTTTCCATTAATGGGGATAAATCTCCGGGTCGCACCTCCATTGGGTAGGCTCCCGCTTCGACACGACTCAGTTCCTGGAGATCATCCACCAACCGACCCAGTCTACCAGCTTCCTGGTGGATTTGCAGGTAGGTTTCCTCATTTGCCGGGAGAATTCCATCGATCAGTCCTTCCATCGAGCCTTTGATGGCGGTAAGCGGTGTGCGAAGTTCATGAGAAACATCGCCGATCAGTTGCCGGCGCATTAATTCGACCTGCTCCAATTTGACAGCCATTTGATTGAAGCTGCGGGCAAGCTGGCCGAGTTCGTCAGAACGTTCTTTATCTACACGCTCTTCATAATGCCCATCTGCAATGCGATGACTGGCAGTCATCATTGCCCGCACAGGGGCAACAACATTACGACTAAAAATCCAACTAACCAGCAAGGCAATAACCAGTGCGGCAACTCCTGAGTAAATCAAGGCCTCATTGAATGATGCTTTGAAATTCTGGAAAAGCTCCTTCGGGCCACCTTCTTGTACGCCGAAACGACCTCCCTCTCTAAATCCTTGACCCCCATCCATCATCATTCCTTCGCCATCTATTTGCATTTCCTGCGCCATCCCCAGATGGCGATCAAATGCTCTGGGCAGGGCCAATCTGGTTGAGAACAAAAGGATGATCGAAGCAATGCCAATCACCGCAATATAAGAAAGAAAGAGTTTAACGCCCACATGACTGCGAATATATTTGATCATCAGGATTCGTCCTCAAACCGATAGCCGACACCGCGCACTGTGGCGATCAGCCCGTCAAGGCCTAATTTTTGGCGAACATGACCGAGGTGTACATCCACAACACGGATTTCACCAAAGTACGAGTTACCCCATACTTTTTCTAAAAGTTGCTCACGAGTAAGGACCCGACCACGATTTTCGGCCAGGGCTTTGAGGAGATCAAATTCAAGCGCAGTCAACTGAATGGGATTATCATCCACGCTGACACGACGGGCGGCCACGTCAATCCGAATGTGTTTGAAGGAGAGCACCTCGTCCTTATCTGAGGGGCTATGATGCAATCGGCGCAGTGCAGATTTGATCCGCGCGACAAGTTCGCGCGGGCTGAAAGGCTTGGTAACATAATCGTCAGCACCAATGGTGAGACCGATCACCCGGTCGGTTTCCTCTGTTTTAGCGGTCAGCAAGATGACGTACACGTTTGATTCACGGCGCAGTTGAGTGAGCACCTCAACACCATCCATCCCGGGCAACATCACATCAAGAACGATCAAATCCGGTTTGAAGACGCGTGCCGCCTTTAATCCGGAGGGACCATCATTGGCGGTAAATACTTCGTAGCCCTCCGGCTCCAGATAGGCTTTGACCAAATTGACTATGCTTGGCTCATCATCAACGACGAGAATTTTTGCATTTGACATAAGGAACTCCGTAAAGATTCAGCATTATTGTAGCGGATAAAGTATCCCAAAGAAAAGCAAAATTACAATAAAGAGTTTATGAAGTTTCTGTAAAGAAGGGATAAGGCGTGTATAATAAGCCCATGACTGAAGAAAATATTATCCGTCGCAGGATCAGCATTCTGATCGATGGCGACAATGCACAAGCCAGCCTGCTTCCGCAGATGCTGGCCGAAACCAGCAAATATGGGCAGGTGACGATACGCAGAATCTACGGGGACTGGACAACGGCCAGCATGAATTCGTGGAAGAAGGTATTGAATAATCATGCTGTTCAGCCGGTACAACAGTTTCGGTATACGATTGGCAAAAACGCAACCGACAGCGCAATGATCATTGATGCGATGGATGTCCTCCATTCAAACGATGTGAGCGGTTTTTGTTTGGTATCCAGCGATAGCGATTATACGCGCCTTGCGACTCGCATCCGCGAAGCCGGCATTTTCGTAATGGGTATCGGCGAGAAGAAAACTCCCAAACCCTTTGTTAACGCCTGCGATCTCTTTGTCTTCACAGAGAACCTTGCTCCAAAAAGTAAACCGGTCCGTTCACGTACCACCAAAGCTAAAGCAACACCACAAGCTGATGATCCCGAACCAGTACCCTTACTCAAAAAAGCATTTGAGATCGCCGTTCGAGAGGATGGCTGGGCTTCGATGGCTATGCTAGGCAACGCCCTTTATCAGATCGATCCCAGTTTTGACCCACGCACATTTGGTCATGGTCAACTATCAAGACTGATCGGAAAATATAAAAAGTATTTCGAGCTACGTACCCAGGACAGTAATGGTACAACTTTATTCCATGTCAAACTAAAAGAGTAATTTCAGTAGATCTCATAGAATATAAACGGAGATGGCAAAATGCCATCTCCGTTTATATTTATAACAAATCAGACTACCCTCTTCTTTTTGGATACTTCTGGATCTTTACCATTCACCAGACTTCTATAGACTTCTATGATCCGCGCCGCAATCACTTCCCAGGCATACTCCTTGGCATAATCGGCGGCCTGTATGCCCATTTTTTTTCGCAACTGGTCATCCCCTAGCAAAGCTCCTAATTTCTCGGCAAGAACTTCTGGCGCATCATAAGGTACATGATAGCCCGTCTCACCGTCTTTCACCAAAAAAGCG
>NZ_CEYOSI010000048.1:0-6338 GCF_982879505.1 Candidatus Desulfolinea nitratireducens | reverse complement strand
ATGCAATCACCGGCGTCCCACAAGCCATGGCTTCCAAAGCCACCAACCCGAAGGATTCGTAATGAGAGGGCATCACCAAGATCTCTGCCGCTGAATAATAATATGGCAATGAATCCTGGGCGCGTTTGCCCAAAAAGAGCATCATCTGTCCCAAACAAAGTTCGTCAGATAATTCCTGCAAACGGGTCATCTCCTCTGACATTTCTTCGCGTGCCACGTCCGGATCGCCGCCAATTATGGCCAGGTTAAATGGGTTCGATGCATCATGCATTCCCAAAATTGCGACAGCCTTCATCAGCGAATCAATCCCCTTAAGCGGCTCAATCCGTCCGACAAAAAGAACCAGACATTGATCGGGGGAAACGCCGATATACTCCCGGGCCTCATCTTCGGGAATCGGGTAAAAATGCTCCGTATCCACACCGGGCGGGATAATGACCATCTTTCTACTATTGGCCTGATACAAAAACTGAAGCTGGGATTTTTCTGCTGTCGTGGCGACGATCAACCGATCTGCATTTGTGATGACTTTCTTCTCACCATCCACGCGGAACTCCCCATCCCTTTCCTCGTCATTTCGCGCGATACGATTTTTCATTGCCCCCAGAGTATGGAACATGTGGACAATCGGTATATTCCAGACATCCTTTAGGATTCCTGCGGCAATACCAGACATCCAATAATGGCTATGGATCAGATCGTAATGAATATTCTTTTCAGCAGCAAAACGTAATATCCCTGCGGCAAATTCGGGGATATGCGCGGCCAGATCATCCTTTGAGAGGGGAACTTCAGGTCCAGCCGGGATGTGAACAACACGATTCCCAAATCCGAGATCGTGGAGCACATGCGGGACATGTTCGTCCTGCGAACGGGTAAAGACATCCACGTGTACCCCCATCCGCCCCAACTGACGGGTCAGATCCCGGACGTAGACATTCATCCCGCCGGTGTCCTTCCCGCCAAGGGTGGCCAGGGGACAGGTGTGATAGGAGAGCATCGCTATTCTAAGCATTATTGGTAATCCTGATTGCAATTGACAGTCATCGTTATTATGACTGTCATCCCTGCCTAAACCTTTCTTGGCAGTTGTAAACTGTACTGGTATAATCTTCGCCGCTGTAGAGCACAACGCCACCGTAGCTCAGTTGGTAGAGCAGACGCTTCGTAAGCGCCAGGTCATGGGTTCGACTCCCATCGGTGGCTCAGAAACAGTTCCTGATTTGGAACTGTTTTTTATTATCTCAATCCGGTTGAATTTGGAGATAAAATGAATTATAGTTCATTTAGTGCCAGAAAAATTGCTGGACATTTATTAATTGAATTCGATGAGGTAAATTATGGGAATAAATTTTGAAATTTCAGATCTAATTCCGGCTCCACCTAAGGTGGTATTCAATGCGTGGCTCAGTTCCGATGAGCACTCCAAGATGACAGGTGGGCAGGCAAAAGTTTCCGCTACCAATGGTGAGACTTTTGAAGCATGGGATGGATATATCCAGGGAAAGAATCTCGAGTTGGATTCGCCCAGTCGCATCCTTCAAAATTGGCGAACAAGCGAGTTTGAGGACTCTGATCAGGATTCCCTCCTTGAAATTTTGCTTGAAGCCGAAGGGAAAGGAACCAGGATCACCATTCGACATTCCAATCTTCCAGAGCATGGGATGCAATATCACCAGGGCTGGTTTGATTCCTATTTTGATCCGATGAAGGAATATTTTGAAGAAAAATAATCTAACTCAGCAAAACCGCACAGATCAAAATATGCAATTAGGAGATGGCCGCACACTTGGGTTCGCCGAATATGGCCCTCCAAAGGGAACTCCAATTTTTTATTTCTCAGGCGGAAATAGCTCTCGCCTTGAAGGTCAATGGTTTGAAGAAGCTGCAAATAAGAATAATATCCGACTGATTGTTCCAGATCGTCCCGGATTTGGAATATCAACCTTTGATCCAATGCGTAAACTGCTGGATTGGCCAGACGATATTCTTGCCCTGGCAGATTATTTGGGCATCGGTAAATTTTCTGTATTCGGGTTATCAGGGGGTGGACCGCATGTGTTGGCGACCACCTACAAAATCCCCGCCAGAATCAAGAAAGCTGCCATCATCAGTGGGACTGCTCCCCCGGAGATGCCTGATCAATATCAGGGGATGTGGCCGCCAGTTCGGTTAATCTTTCTGACTGCTAAAAAATTCCCGCCCGTTAATCGTTTTTTACTCAAGCAAATGGCAGGATTTTACAGCAATAAGGAGCAGATGCTCAAACGAATGAAACAGGCCATGCCAATACCCGATGTTGATTTAATCGAGAGAAGGCCGGATATTATCGAAATATTTACTGAATCAACCAAAGAGGCCCATCGGGATGGAATCCAGGGGGATGCCTTGGAGTGGCAAATCTATGTCCACCCCTGGGGTTTCGAACTTGGTGAAATAAACCTAGAGGTCAAGCTCTGGTATGGGATATATGATCAACAGGTACCCGTCGCAATGGGAAGGTATCTGGCCGATCAATTGCCAAGGGCCACACTGGTTGAAGTGGAAAATGGCGGACATTTTTCTACCATTAATAATCATATTGATGAAATATTTGAATATCTTAAGGCCTAACTTCCATCCGCGCCATTTATTTCAATCGTTTGGCTACAATTTCGGCTACATCCATCACCTGCATTTCACTACCCGCATCCTTTGCGGCATCGTTCATCATGATCATGCAGAATGGGCAGCCGACTGCCAAAATTCCGGCTTTGGTTTTTTCAGCTTCACGGAAGCGATTATCCTTGACGGCCTCAGTGCCATGCTCCTCCTCTTTCCACATTTGGGCACCGCCAGCGCCACAGCAAAATGATTGATTGCCCGACCGTGGCATTTCGACCAGCTTCGCTCCATTATGCTGAAGTATGCTGCGAGGATCAATGAGGATATCGTTCTGCCGCCCCAAATAGCAGGGGTCATGGAATGTGACCATCTCTTCCAGCATATTTCCATTCATTTCCAGTTGTCCATTGCCGATCAATTCATTGATCAGGGTCGTGTGATGAACCACTTCAAGTTCGCCGCCAAAGGCCGGATATTCGTTTTTAATTGTATGCAGGCAATGAGGGCAGGTCGTCAGAATCTTCTGGATCTGGATTTCATTGAACAGGGCGACATTATTGGTTGCCAGTTCTGAGAAAAGATATTCATTGCCAGCCCTACGCGCAGAATCGCCGGTGCAGGTCTCTTTTTTACCTAAAACGGCATAGTCCACACCAGCGTGATTAAGGATCTCTGCAAAGGCACGGGCAGTCTTTTGGGCACGTGAATCTGTCGAAGGTCCGCATCCAACCCACCATAGATATTCGGGGTTGGGATTTTGCTCAACGGTTGGGACATCCAGCCCCTCAGCCCATTTCATGCGTTCTTCCGAGGGTACATTCCAGGGGTTGGCGGTACGCTCCATGCCCCGGAAGGCTGTCTGCAGCGTCTCGGGGAATTTGTTTTCCATCAGCACCAGGCCGCGACGAATATCGAGGATATCACGCATCGGTTCGTTCCCCACCGGGCAAATATCTATGCAGGCAGCGCAGGAAGTACACGCCCAAACAGCCTCCTCAGTGATGACTGAATCGATCAGGCGGATACTGCCGGAATCACCCGCGGCAACTTTATCGCCTTCGTAATTCAATAAATAGCGTTTATTGATCTCCATCGCAGCCGGTGAGAGCGCCTTGCCGGTTTGGTTCGCCGGGCAAACCTCTGTGCAGCGGTTGCACATGATACAGGCGTAGGCATCGACAAACTGCTCGTAACCGAGATCCTCGAGATAGATCGCACCAAATTGCTCAACACTTTCGTCTTCAAAATCCAGCGCAGTGAGTTCGCCCATCGAGCGTCGCTCCGGCTTGAGCAGAAAATTCAACGGAGCAAAAAAGAGATGAATATGTTTTGACCAGGGCAAATAGGGCAGAAAAAATAGTACCAATCCCTGTGTGATCCAGAATGAGAGATGGATCCCGATCTCAAGATTGGCACCGCTCCAACCGCCCCATAATGAGGCCACACTCGAGGCCATCGGTTGCCAGGGGTCTGTATGTGCACTGGATGCAATCAGGAAGCTCTCGCCCAAAAAGCGAAAGCCAACATGCATAAATGTGAATGCGCCAACAATGGCAGAATCCCGTAATATCCCGGAGCGCGCTTTTGGGTGAAGGAGGGTATCCTCGCTTTGCAAAAGTACCCGTGATTTAAAAATAAAGCGGCGGGAAAACATATAGAGAATTCCGACCGCGACACTTACTGTGAAAATATCTGCCCCCAATCGAAATATATCATCCAAAATTTCATCCCCGAAGAGTTTAAAATCCGGGAAATATCCCCCAACCACGTCCTGAAGATTAACTAACAAATAGTAGGAAAAACCCCAGGCAATAAGAGCGTGAAAGAAGCTTGCTCCAATGCGGAGTTTCCAGGTGGGTTCCAGGCTGATAAATTTGACTGCCGCTGCGGCCAGCCTTCCAGGGATCAACTTCCAATCAGGCTGCCCCTTCCCTGCGCTGATGATGCGGAAAATCCGATAAAAGCCTCGCCAGGCAAAATAACCACTGACGACCAAACCCAATCCAAAAATGATCTTTTCAATAAGGGAAAGCATTCAAGCTCCTTGATTTTTTGAATATTATACCTTTTTAGCCCATTTTGTCTATTTACCAATAAATCTCTCGTTTTCAAAATCATTTTAATAAATATCAAAATATCTGGCCTTCGATTTTCGGCAGCCAGATCCTTCAACTTCAAAATAGTATTCAATATGCAATTTATCTCTCCTGATTATTTTTCTCCCCCCATACCATGATCTGGCAAGAGCGTTTCGATCTGGCGAATTGGCTTGACCAGATATCCGAGCAATCCATTGAAAATGGCCATCCCTCCACCAATGATGATCACAAAGCCAATCCCTGCTCCAGGACCCGTACCCAAAACACTCCCCAGCGTATTCGAGAGTGATCCCCCAGGCATCAAAGCTGGCTCAAAAATATTATCAGCCAGCCAGCCTGCGACGAGTTGTCCCAGAGGGTATGAGACCGTGGAAATCGCATATTCAATCCCAAAGATTCGCCCCTGCAAATCGGGCTCAACCTTTGCCTGTAGAATGGCAATATAGGCACTGTTGATGATCGGATTAAATACAGCCATTAAAAATGAACCCAGCAACCAAAAGGGAATTGACCAGGCTGATCCATAAATAAATGCACCAAATAGACCCCAAAGTATAAAGCTCATATTTATCATATGGATGCGTTTCCTGGGACCTCCCCAAAAACTCATGATCAGCCCACCGACCAGGAATCCGACCGATCCCGCAGATTGCGACATCCCAAGAATAGTCGAGTTATCACCAGTTTTAGAAAGGATCATCGGTGACATCAGCGGATATCCAAATGACGCATGGATATTCGAAAGGGTAAAAAGGAGAAAAATCGCAATCAGGCTTTTGCGATTTAAAATATAACGGAATCCATGCATTGTCTCTGCCCAGACAGATCCCTTTCCAATCTGGGCTTCCTCGGATGGCCTGGGCTGGGGAATAAAAACAATCATCAGCGTAAAAAGGGCAATCCCAAAGGTGATCAGATCGATCACCATGATGACGGGGATATCGACGACTGCGAGGAGTGTGCCAGCAAGCAATGGCGCAGCAATCCCGGAAGCCGAACCGACGACAGAGCGCATTCCATTTGCGCGAGCATATTGCTCTTTTGGAACCATCGTCGTCACAACCGCAGAGTAAGCCGGGTATTGAAATGCACCAAAGACGCTGGACAATGCACCGGTAGCATAAAGATGCCAAATCTCGGCCTGGTCAGTAGTGAAAAGATAAAGCAGGATCAGGGTTGCCAGAGCCGCGCCCGCATCCGAAAGGGCCAGGACCAATTTGCGGTTCCAGCGGTCGATCAATGTCCCCGCAAATGGACTCAGGATCACGCCCGGAATAAATGTGATCACCCCAACCATTACCAGACCAGTGGCTGTCCCGGTTAATTTCCAGGCCCAGAGCGTGAGGGCAAAATTGGTCATCCGTGTGGCGAATATCGAAACAAATTGCCCTACCCAAAGAATATAGAAGGCTCGCATCCCTTGATATGAGTTTTTGGTAGAAGGAGGTGCTGATGAGTTTTTAATAGCCGCCATGTAAAAAATTCTATCACAGGGGAGGCTGCATAGATGGGTTCAAAATCATCCAGATTTCAAGAATAAGGGGAGGTTTTATCAAACTAAAGGATCAGATTCGCCATCAGATAATCCAGAAATTCAGCAATGATCTATGCTACACTTATTTATTATTTGAGCAA
>NZ_CEYOSI010000047.1:16951-18654 GCF_982879505.1 Candidatus Desulfolinea nitratireducens | reverse complement strand
CAGGCTGTGGTGCTGAACATCGATCCACTGGCTCCTGATAAAGCACACAGGATCAAATTATGCTACTTTTTATTATCCCACAATCCGCAAAAAAATAAAGTGCGTGTCGGATAAATATTTGTACAATTTTATAAGGCAATAATGAAGGCTCAGATTTTTTTATTTACCTTTTCAAATAAGCAATTGGCAAATCCTGGGCCGCAACTCCCTTGCAGGTAGATATACCATGCGAAAATTAAAACTAAAGATCCTAAAAGGCTAAACCTTTTGGGTCTAATCTGTTTAAGCTTCAAAAATCCGCCCCTACGCCTCTGGATATTTCTACGGTTTTTCTGTAGTTGTTTTTTCTGTAGATGTTTCTTCTGTGGGCGGATTTGGTTGAATCTGCTCTTTGCGTTTTAATTTCTCGTCGCGCTTCTTTTTCTTTGCGATCTCTTTCTGGCGTTTTTGGAATTTGTAATTGACCTTTGCCAACGTGTCCTCCTTTCTGGAGTGGAATATTTTCTTTCACATAGTATACTGCCTGGTTTCTGTTGCGGCTCAAGAATTGTCAGCAAATCCTCGGCAATAACTCTCCTGCAGGCAGATCGACTACTCTTGAGCCACCGATAGCCGTCTTTGCCACGACCCGTTTGGGATGAGCTTCCGTCACTGTGCCGATGATGACAGCCTCTTTTCCGTATTGATGCTTACGCATCCTTTCCAACACAGCCTCTGCATCTTTGGGGGCAACGATGGCGACCAGTTTGCCTTCGTTGGCGATATAGAAGGGATCCAGCCCCAGCATCTCGCAGGCGGCGTTGACGGCGGGATTAACCGGCACTTTCATTTCTTCAAATTCAATCCCTACCTTCGAAACATCTGCTAACTCATTCAGCACGGCTGAAAGCCCGCCGCGGGTGGCATCCCGCAGGCAGTGGATCTCTTTGGTCACATCCAGCATTTCCGCGATCAGACCATGCAGAGGGGCGGTGTCACTGATAATTTCTGATTCAAATTCCAGGCCCTCACGTTTGGACATGATCGCCATGCCGTGATCGCCCATCGTGCCGCTGACGAGGATCATATCGCCGGGGCGGGCATTTTTTGCGGCGATGTCGATTCCATCGGGAATCAGACCAAAGCCGGAGGTATTGATAAAAATTCCGTCACCGTGACCCTTGTTGACCACCTTTGTATCGCCCGTCACCACTTGTACGCCAGCTTCTTTTGCAGCCCGCGCCATGGAGGCGGCGATCTCTCCCAGCGTTTCCATCGGGAGTCCTTCCTCGAGGATAAATCCCGCTGAGAGATAGAGCGGTTTGGCGCCGCTCATTGCGATATCGTTGACGGTGCCGTTGACCGCCAGATCACCGATATCGCCGCCAGGGAAGATGATCGGGCTGACGACAAATGAATCGGTTGAAAAGGCCATGCGTCCACCCTTAAACGAGGCCATGTCAAGGGTCGTCGAATCGCCCATTTGCCCGAGCAGGTCGTTATCAAAGAGCGGGGCGAAAAGATGGGCGATCAGGTCGTTCATCATTTTGCCGCCAGAGCCATGTCCCATCACGATCGTGGGATAATTTTTCAGGGGGATCGGGCAAGTCCAGCCGTCGAATGAAGGGTTGCTCATAATGTCCTCGTAGGTGATGTTTTTGCGGAATTTTTACTGGGTCCTCATGCACCCAGCATACGGCAAGTATGGCCTGACGCCATCTTGT
>NZ_CEYOSI010000047.1:0-16851 GCF_982879505.1 Candidatus Desulfolinea nitratireducens | reverse complement strand
TTCACTGGGCGCTCATGCGCCCAGCATACGGCAAGTATGGCCTGACGCCATCTTGTTTCACTGGGCGCTCATGCGCCCAGCATACGGCAAGTATGGCCTGACGCCATCTTGCCTATTGTACTACGGAGAGCTCAATCACTATTGCATTTACCCGCGGAGACCTTATAATGTAATTAATCACAAGGAGGCTTTATGGAAGATATGCTTCGCCGTTTCTTTCGGGTACTCAACAAATATTTCATGGTTCCCATATTTCGATTGGGACTTGGCCCCCTCGTGGGAAATCCCATTACGGGCTATATCATGGTTTTAAGAACAGTCGGATCGAAAACGGGGAAAAGGCGATATGCACCAGTCAATTACGCTATTTTGGATGGGCATGTCTACGTTCTGTCTGGATTTGGGAAGATTGCCCATTGGTATAAAAATATTCTCGCCCAGCCGCAGATCGAAATGATCCTGCCCTCTGGCACGCTCTCAGGGAGGGCTGCCACCGTTACCGACGCGGATGTGTGGCTTCGGGCGACTCGCCAGATCCTGAAAAATGCCGGATTTGCCGGATTCCTGGCAGGATACAACGCTTTCACCATCTCAGATGAGGATCTGCGATCAAAAGGCGAGGAAATGGTCGTCATTCGCATTTCGCCAAATGGTCTTCGCAGCGGAGCAGCTGATCCCGGTGGCTGGTTGTGGCTCTGGCTGACGGTTGCGGTAATGGCTTTGATACTATATTTCTTTGTCTGGTAAATTAATTTAAGCCAAGCAGTACATACAGCTAATGGTGCAATAAATGTCCCGACGCACGGAATTCGTTCCCTACCGGCCCAAGACCATTCTCAACAAGCATAAACGTGCCGATCATTGGTTCTGGACGCGCTATAGCGCTTATCCCTACCTAGGCTGTCAACATGGCTGCGAGTTTTGTTATTGTCGTGAGCAGAAATTTTCACCCTATCAGGATGCGGACGATTTTGCTTATCTGATCAAAATCAAGGAAAATGCTCCCGAAGAATTGAGAAAAGCGCTCAGCCGCGCCAAAACGGATTTGATCTTTACCGGTGACTATCAACCCGCCGAGCGTAAATTCAAGCTCTCACGCAAAATGCTCGAAGTTTGTCTTGAGCAGGGCTTCCCTGTTTTTATTCTTGAACGTTCGCCGTTGGTCTTGCGAGATCTTGATCTTTTAAAGGATATCGAGGAACGTGCCCGCGCCGTGGTTTCTTTTAGCATTATCTCCACACCCGATTCTTCCAATTATGCACACATTCTCGAGATGGAAAGACTTGCGCCGCCGCCAGAGAAACGCTTTGCCGCCATGGAGAAAATTGCCGCGGCGGGTATTCTGACAGGCACCTCCATGATGCCCCTCCTCCCTGAATTATGTGATGATGATGCCAACCTTGAATCCATCATCCGCTGGACTGCCGACCACGGCGGGAGCTTCGTTCTTGCAGGCGGCTTGACTCTCTCCGACCAGCAGCGGGACTACTTTTTTTCTGTTCTCGGCGAACGCTTCCCTGATCTTTTACCCGCCTACAAAAAACACTATCCAAAAGGGAGTTATGGTTCCGTTGGCGATAATTGGCGAAAAACGGCTTTGCGCATCCGTGAGCTATGTGGCAAATATGGGATCAGCGACCGGATGCCACGTCCCATTATTCCGGGAGATAAGCGTGCAAAGAATAAAAAGATCGTTGAGATTTTGGCAAATAAAGTTTACACAATGGAACTTGAGCTTGCACCCAAGCATCGTGTCTGGGCTTATCGCAAAGCCGTCTGGGCGATTGAAGACCTGGAACAGGATATTGAGCTGGTTTATCGCACGATGGGATTTAAGGGCCTGCAGAGTATTGAAAATATCGGCCCCTCTTTGGGGAGAGAGGTGGAGAAAATATTATCTGATCTACGGTAGAGTTTTCGGTTTAATCGTTAAAAATCTGGTGGAGGTCACCAAATGAAGGAAAATCGATTGGCTAATTTTTCCCACTAGGCGAGATATAGGCCCTCGACCTTTTTCTCGACCTCGGGGGCTTCGCAGGAATTTCAAACTAAACTTTATGTCTTCTGACGAGCAAAGAAAAACCTTCAACACTCTTTTCTTTTATATTTAAGCTAGCCGTATAACAGCTTTGTAGATATGCTAATTACTGATTAGACCTCTTGCAAAAGTCCCTTTTTGACACTGCTCTAGCCGCCGTCCTCGGCGGCGGGGACGCCGCCGGGAGCACATATGCAAGAGATCTATTGAAATCCCTCTCCATTTTGATTTCTACCATGAGGGAGATACTCATTTCGCGTGGGGATGGAATTGTACGATTAGTACTTGGGAGTACGTGTTGCGTCAAAAGAAAATGTTACTATGAGGTAAACGTTGCCTCAAAAATAAATGTTACCGAACAAGCTTCCAAAGAATAGCGACATTATCATCAATCTGCTTTCTAAGAATAACAGGGTTGAGTTGATTATAAAGGAAAATCAGGCGGGCTTTGTGATCAATAGAAACAAGGTCAGAAGCTAAAACACGGCGGAAAGGGGTAGGAGAGCATCGTGAACTTCTTGTGGATAACTTCGCCCGTTTTGTCCGATTTGTAGAATCTGTGCATCAGGATAAATTCGCGTGATTCTGCTGCGATCTTCTCCAATTCCTCCAATCTGTAAATGTAGCCATTTTTCTTATACTCCCGCAACCCTTCAAGGACGGAGATCGTCGTGTGCAGAGATGAGTGCACAGCCCCGCTGCGATTGATGCGACAGTTGAAGCCCCCGTCCGGCATTTGGTGCTGGATGATGCAATCGACCACTGACTTTAGCATACCTTCGTCGATCCTAAAAAAGCAGGCGTAGTTCAGGAACATACCGTTGATACACAAATCGCTATCCGGGTTTTCTCGATAATCTCGGTGAGGATTGATGCCTCCATCTTCGCTTTTGTGATTGTGCGCAATTTTTAAGATGGATTCCTTGATTTCAGGGATATTAGGGGAAATATTCAGATGTTTCAAATCCAGCAGGGAGTAATGCGACGAGATCCACTTGACCTGATAAAAGCCTCGCCCCCAATGCCCTTCCGGTTTGCGAAAACGGAGAAATTGAGCGCCCCATCCTTCGGTTGCGATACGTTTTTGCAGTTCCGGTTTTTCAACCCCCAGGAGATCACGATGCACCTGGTATTGAATGGAGACATCGCCCTCTAGAAGCCAGGGGACAATGTCTTTTTCGGACAATCTAACAGACAATTTATCCATAATTAAAACCACCTATCAGCCTATAATGTAAGATTTTCACATTATTTGGATAATTATAATATACAGGTAAATTACAATCTCTCAAAG
This sequence comes from Candidatus Desulfolinea nitratireducens, assembly GCF_982879505.1. NCBI lineage: Bacteria > Bacillati > Chloroflexota > Anaerolineae > Anaerolineales > Candidatus Desulfolinea > Candidatus Desulfolinea nitratireducens. The sequence goes on along the minus strand of NZ_CEYOSI010000047.1, from coordinate 13,519 downwards.
CCGTGTTTAAAATAAACTATAATCCCCATCAGACCAAAAATATTCGCGGAATTCGCAATATTCGTCCAAATTTGTGATCCAAAAGGATAAAAAAGATGAGCGAGAAATTTGAATTCGGGGGCGAAATTGCCTGGGAACCAACCCAAGACCATATCGAGAAAGCGCATCTGACTGCCTTTATGCGCCAGCACAATATCCCTGATTTTGAAACCTTGATGAAACGCTCCATCGAAGACGTCAGCTGGTTTACCGACGCCCTTCTCCAATACCTCAAAATTGAATTTTATAAACCATATTCGGCGGTTGCTGATTTTTCTCGTGGCATCCAGTGGCCAAAATGGTGCGTGGATGGGCAGATGAATATCGTCCACAACTGTGTCGATAAACGGATCGGCACGCCCGAAGAATCGAAGCCTGCCTTTATTTGGGAGAGCGAAGAGGGCAATAGTGGTGAGATGAGCTACGGTGAGCTTTATCGACAGGTCAATCAGGCTGCCAATGCCCTGCGCGAACTTGGTCTCGGTAAGGGCGATGCCATCGGCATCTATATGCCCATGGTTCCTGAAATCGTGGTCGCGCTGCTGGCGATCGCCAAGATCGGCGGGGTCATTCTGCCCCTCTTTTCAGGATACGGCGTCAGCGCGGTCGTTACACGGCTCGTGGATGCGGATGCCAAAGCCCTCTTCACAGCGGATGGAGTTTTCCGACGAGGGAAAGCGGTGGATATGAAATCCGTCGCCGACCAGGCTGCTGAGCAGACGCCAACATTGGCGCATATGATCGTCGTCAACCGTACCGGACTTGAGATCAACATGCGCGAGGGGCGCGATCATTGGTGGCACGAGATCATCCCCCGCCAATCCGAAAAAGCGGAGACCGAGATCACCGATGCCGAAGATCTGCTGATGATCATCTACACCTCCGGCACGACGGGGCGCCCAAAAGGAGCAGTCCACACCCATTGCGGATTTCCGATCAAAGCCGCACAGGATATGGCTTTCGGCACCGATCTGCATCCAGGAGAAATCCTCTATTGGATGAGCGATATGGGCTGGATGATGGGACCCTGGCTGGTTTTTGGGGCCTTGGTCCTGGGGGGAACATTTTTTATCTACGACGGCGCACCAGATTTTCCCGGCCCAGATCGTTTATGGGATATGGTCGCAAGGCATAAAGTGACAACCCTGGGAATTTCTCCGACTTTGGTGAGGGCATTGATTCCCAAAGGGAATCAGCATTTCGAAAAGCACGATCTTTCCAGCTTGCGCTTTTTTGCCTCAACGGGCGAACCCTGGAATCCAGATCCCTGGATGTGGCTTTTCGAAAAAGTCGGCAAAGGAAAAACACCGATCATCAACTATTCCGGCGGAACGGAAATCTCGGGTGGGATCGTGATGGGCAACCCGATTTTGCCGCTCAAAGCCTGCGCCTTCTCTGCCCCGACGCCCGGCATCGCTGCCGATGTGGTCGACGAAAAAGGGAATTCTGTTTCCGATCAGGTTGGGGAGTTGGTCATCCGAACTCCCTGGATCGGGATGACGCGTGGATTCTGGAAAGACCCCGAACGCTATATCGAGACCTATTGGTCGCAGTGGAAAGATGTCTGGGTGCACGGTGATTTCGCGGCCAAAGATTCGGATGGACTCTGGTATATCCTCGGTCGTTCGGATGACACGATCAAGGTCGCCGGAAAACGATTGGGGCCTGCCGAAGTGGAGTCGATTCTCGTCGAGCATCCGCAGGTGATCGAAGCAGCGGCGATCGGTGTTCCGGATCCTGTAAAGGGCAGCGCGGTAGTTGTATTTTGTGTATTGGCGGTAGATGCAGATCCGAACGATAATTTGCGTGATGAACTCCGCGCGATGGTCGCAACAGCGATGGGAAAACCCCTTGCCCCGAAAGAGATACTTTTCGTCAGCGATCTGCCCAAAACACGGAATGCCAAGGTCATGCGCCGCATGATCCGCTCGGCCTACCTCGGATTGGATCTGGGGGATACCTCCTCGCTGGTTAATGCCGAGACGATCGAAGAAATACGGGGGATGGGGTAGAGTAATATGTTCAATCTATAATTCCCTACAAGAGGGTACTAGATTTGCATTGCACTTTTCAAGTGCGTTGCAAATCAGGATTTAAGAGGGCGTTTATTTTGCTCGAATCTGCAACGCATCTTCCAGATGCAATGCAGATTCCGCTTCAGTGCAGGCAGTGACGAAAAAGGAAAGGGTCACACAACTAAAAAAGTGCCTTAATCAGGCACTTTTTCTTTTTATTGAGATTGTTTTTGTGACTTAAACTGTCTGTGTGAAGGGGCTTTGCTGCGTGGAGAGGATGCCCGGGAACGCTTCACTTGGCGTGGCGCGGGAGCCTGCCGAGGCGGGGCGGGAGCCGCATAGTCAAATCCCTGGATCGTTTGTCGTTCCAGTTTTTGTTTCATGATCTTTTCCAGCTTGCGGATCAAATCGCTATCATCTGGGGTAATGAAGGTGAAGGCTTTGCCGGTCCGTTTTGCCCGTCCGGTCCGCCCAATCCGGTGGATATAGGCGTCGGCGGTATCTGGCATATCAAAATTGATCACATGGGAAATATTTTCCACATCCAATCCACGCGCGGCAATATCGGTTGCGACCATAATTTGGAAAAGCCCGCTTTTAAATCCTTTGAGCGCATTCTGGCGCTGACCCTGTGTGCGGTTACTGTGCAGGCTGGTAACTTTGTAGTCGGCTTTTTTTAATTGTATGTCCAAACGGCGGGCGCGATGTTTGGTGCGGGTGAAGATCAGCACAGAATCCGTTTCCGTCTCTTTGAGCAATTCGAAAAGCAGGGCACGTTTCAGATGCTGCGGCACAGGATAAAGTGCGTGGGAAACTGTAAAGGCTGGACGACTGATCCCAAGCGTGATGCGCTGTGGTTTCGTCAGTGACTGATTCGCCAGCTTTTCAACTTCAGGAGGAAATGTGGCCGAAAATAGCATGGTCTGACGTTGAGCCGGAACGGCTTTGATAATCCGCCGCACATCGGGAAGAAAACCCATATCAAACATGCGGTCGGCTTCGTCGAGCACCAGGATTTCAATTTTATTAAGGCGGGCTTGTCCCTTGGCAACCAGATCCAGCAATCGGCCAGGGCAAGCGACGATGATCTCAACGCCCCTTTTCAGGGCCTGGATTTGCGGATTTGCGCCAACACCACCATAGACAGTTGTGCTGCGTATATGGGTGCCGGTTGACAGATCGCGGATGGTCTGGTGGATTTGTTCGGCAAGTTCGCGGGTGGGAGTGACGATCAGTGCGCGCGTTTCTTTGGGCTTGCCACTGAGCAATTTATGCAGGATGGGGAGAACAAAGGCAGCCGTTTTACCGGTTCCCGTTTGGGCGGTACCGACCAGATCCCGTCCCGCCATAGCGGCAGGGATGGCCTGGATTTGAATGGGTGTTGGCGTTTGATAGCCAACGCGTTTGATCCCCGTCTGTAGACGAGAATCCAGATTGAACTGATTGAAGTTCACAAATCTTCCTTTTCTTCAGAAGTCAGGCGGATGTCAAAAGGGGATCGAGCGGGGACTCAAAAGAATAACAAAATGCAACGACTGCTGAACTGATATAACAAGTAAGGTAGTTAATCTAACCGATAGTGGTATGGCTGTCAAGGAAATGTGTTTGCGTAATTTAAATTTCTGATAAAACACAGCGCGCGGTATACTTGCCCTATGCTCACTCCTGCGTCCATTTTGAAAGATACTTTTGGCTACGATAACTTTCGTCCGCTTCAGCGTGAAGTGATCGAAAATCTGCTTGCCGGACGCGACACACTTGGGATCATGCCCACTGGCGGCGGAAAATCGCTTTGTTACCAAATCCCCTCCCTGCTGCTTGATGGGCTCACCCTGGTTGTCTCACCGCTGATTGCGCTGATGAAAGATCAGGTCGAGCAGATGCTTGCCAGCGGGGTTCCAGCGGTAATGTTGAATAGCTCGCTCCCCTCTTCTGAATATCAAAAGAATATGGATTTGGTGAGGGATGGTGCGGTTAAGCTGCTTTATCTGGCCCCCGAAACCTTGCTAACTCCACGCATCTTCTCCCTTCTCTCCCAGACCAAACTTGCTCTGCTGACGATAGACGAAGCGCACTGCATTTCAGAGTGGGGGCACGACTTCCGCCCCGAATACCGACAAATCACGGAGGTGCGCCAGCGATACCCCAAGGCGACCTGCCTCGCCTTAACCGCGACCGCCACTCCACGCGTCCGCTCCGATATAAAATCCAGCCTGAACTTTGCCCAATCAAACGAATTTGTCGCCAGCTTCAATCGTGAGAATCTCTATATCGAAGTTGCCCCCAAAAATGATGCCCTCGGGCAAACCCTCCGGTTTTTGGAGGATCGAAAAGATCAATCCGGGATCATTTACTGCTTCTCGCGTCGTCAGGTGGATGAACTTGCGGGCTATCTTGAAATGAAAGGATTTTCCGTCCGCCCCTATCACGCTGGTCTGGAGGATGGCACCCGAAAGGCGAACCAGGAGGTCTTTATCCGTGATGATGTGCAAATAATCGTTGCGACCATCGCTTTTGGGATGGGGATCAATAAACCCAATGTCCGTTTTGTGATCCACTTTGATCTGCCGAAAAGCATCGAGGGTTATTATCAGGAAATTGGTCGTGCAGGACGAGACGATTTGCCAGCGCATTGTCTGCTTCTGTACAATTATTCAGATGTGTCCAAACAGCGCTATTTCATCAATCAAAAGGAAGGCAACGAGAAACGCGTCGCCTCTGAACATTTAGACACGCTTGTCCGTTATGCTGAAGATGAGATCAATTGTCGGCGTAAACCCCTTTTGGCATATTTTGGTGAAATCTATCCAACTGAAAATTGCGGCAACTGCGATAATTGCACATCAGAAGCACGGGAGTTGACCGACATCACCATCCCTGCACAGAAATTTCTCTCCTGCGTCAAACGAACGGGAGAACGTTTTGGCGCGGTACATATTACGGGAGTTTTGCGTGGATCAACGCGAAAGAAAATATTGAATTATGGACATAATAAGCTTTCAACTTATGGGATAGGTGCTGACCTGAGCAGAAAACAATGGAAACACCTCGCCCGTCAACTCACGCAGATGGGTTATCTTGCGAAAGAGGGGGAGTATCAGGTTTTGCACGTCACGCAGGAGGGGATGGATGCGCTCCGCAATCGCACAGAGATCATGGGGCGCATCCAGGAAGATGAACGCCAAAGCCGCAAAGTTCCCGAAAAACTGGATTACGATCAAGCCCTTTTTACCATCCTGCGCCAAAAACGGAAGGAATTGGCAGATGAAGCCGGTTTGCCACCCTATGTCATTTTTTCGGATAAAACCCTGGTGGAGATGAGCGCGTATTATCCGCAATCGTTAGACAGTGTTTTGAAAATGAGCGGTGTCGGGCAGGCAAAGCTAAGTCGATATGGCGAAATCTTTTTAGGAGAAATTAAAGCCTATTGTGAAAAAAAGGGCTTTCAGGAAAAAGAGAAAAGATCATATCGCGGGAGAAGCGATGCGAATAGTCGTTTTATGATCGTCGGTGAAATCTATAATGCCGGGGAGAGCATCCAAAGCCTCGCGGAACGGTATCAAGTCAAAACAGGTACGATCGTGAATCATTTAATGAGATTTGCCGCAGCGGGGAATCCGCTAAAAAAGGGAGCCGATTTGCAGTCGCTGACCTCCCTCTCCCCCGATGAACAAAGAAGAGCCACGCGAGCTTTTGACGAATTGGGCACAGAATTTCTAAAGCCGGTTTTTGAAAAACTGAATGGCGAGATTAGCTATGATGAGTTGAAAATCATGCGGCTGGTTACTTTGAGCCAACAGGAATAGAACTGCCCTAAATTTCACCTGATGAGCTCAACCTTTTTCCTGTTGGAACCTGAATTTCACAGCTTCTCATTTAGCTAAAGGGGGATTTTATGCCTCTATGGCCATTTGCTGAACTATCAGTGCCTGCAACTCATCCAGTGATTGACAGGCATCCATTGCCTCAGAATTTATCCACAGTTTCGGCTTTCCCTCTTGACGAATGAAAATAGCTGGTAGCGCCACATCGCTGATGTCATAATGCTCTTCCAATTCATCGCGGTGCAAGAAATTGATCTCATATTTCAATTCGTTGGTGAATTCCCGCCAGGAACTGCGCATCCCCAGATTATCGTAGGTCAATGCGCATAGACTGCACGGATAGGTTTCGGGTGAGATAATTTTATGGGCCCAATCTTTGACGAGATTGAAGAGACCACCATCAGCGTTGTACACGAAGAGAAGAGTATTCATGATGCTTGGACGAACTTTTTGTTGTTTATCTTACGATACCCAACCGGATCTAAATTCCTGGACTGGGAGAAAAAACACTCTTTTGATGAGTTGATATTGGGCATTAATTAATTCGAAAACGCAAGATTTCATCTCTCTCCCTCGTGCTATAATTCTATACGTTATTTTTTGAACAAGTTGTTTTTTGTTGAAAGGTCTCAATTATGGATAGTCTCAACAGACCACGAGCAGCATCCCATGGAGGAACAGGCTTCCTGCCACCTACAGTCACTAATATTGAAGACACAGGTCTTCCCTCACTTTGGTTGCAAGATTTGGCATTGAAAATCATCTACTCTCAAGGATATCTCACGGGATTTAGGATTGCGGAAGAACTTGCACTCCCCTTTGCAGGTGTGACCGATGATATTCTTTCAGAATTGAAAAAAGAAAAACTAATTGAGGTCAAATCTGCCCAACAAACGGGGCTTGGTTCCAGTTCTTACCTGTACGCAATGACGGGTAAGGGCAATATTCGTGCTCAGGAAGCTTTAATGCGCAGCCAATACGCAGGCGCTGCGCCTGTCCCCATTGAAACATATAATAATGCTGTCCGTAATCAGGCGCAGGGACGTGTTGTGGTCACATCCCGTTCCATGCGCCAGCTCATGTCGCAGCTCGTTCTCTCTGAGGAGACATTCCAGCGTCTGGGACCAGCCCTCAATTCTGGCGCATCCATCTTCCTTTATGGCCCTCCAGGTAACGGAAAAACCAGCATCGCCCGTTCATTTGGTAATTTGGTGATGAGCCAAAATATGTATATCCCCTTTGCCCTTTTTGTAGACGGGCAAGTTGTTAAAATGTACGATTCAGTTAACCATCAGCTCGTCAAAGAAGATAGTGGAAATGAGCGCGCCACAGGATCACTCAAAACAGGCATCCGTCGTGATCCGCGCTGGGTAAAGATCCACCGCCCCTTCATTGTTGTTGGTGGTGAGTTAACCTTAGCCGGGCTTGACCTTGTTTTTGATGATACCCACAAATTCTACGAAGCCCCTTTCCAGGTCAAAGCCAATGGCGGCATATTATTGATTGACGATTTTGGACGCCAACAAGTCCGCCCGCGTGATCTCCTCAACCGCTGGATTGTCCCGCTCGAAAATCGCGTCGATTTTCTCACTCTGCATACGGGTCGCAAGATCGAAATTCCCTTTGATGTTCTCGTTGTCTTCTCCACCAATCTTCCTCCCAAAGACCTCGTGGATGAAGCTTTTTTGCGTCGACTGCGGCATAAGATTGAAATTGGGGATCCCTCCTACGAAAGCTACCGGGAAATCTTCCGCCGTGTCGCACAGTCAAAAAAGGTTGAATATAACGATCAGGGGCTTGCTTACCTTTTGCAGGAGTGGTATATCAAACATAACCGTAAACTGCGTGCCTCGCATCCTCGCGATATTTGTGATCAAATTCTCGACATCTCACAATATCAATCCTCAGAACCAGTGATGACCCGCGAGATGATTGATCTCGCTGCGCAAGCCTACTTTGTTGATATTTAAGATTTATGCTTTCTCGACTTCCCTCCCCCGTGATTTTTGCCCATCGTGGAGCTTCAGCGTATCTCCCTGAAAATACGCTTGCAGCCTTCGAGTTGGCGCATCAACAGGGAGCAGATGGAATTGAATTGGATGTCAAACTCAGCGCAGATGGAATCCCGGTTGTCATCCACGATGCAACTGTAGATCGGACGACAAATGGCAGCGGGCGCGTCGCGGATCTTGAGCTTGCTACCCTTCAAAAATTGGATGCTGGGGATGGGCAGCAAATCCCCACCCTCGACGAGGTATTTGCCTCAATTGGTGGGCAGCTTCTCATCAATGTTGAGCTGACCAACTACAAAACCCCCACCGACCAACTTGTATCAAAAGTTGTCGAAGTGGTTGAAAAACATGCGCTCTCAAAGAGCATTCTCTTCTCATCATTCTTTTCCAATAACCTGAAACAGGCTGCCACTCTTTTGCCTCAAACTCCACGGGGGCTTTTAGCCCTCCCGGGTCTATTGGGATGGTGGGCGCGTACTTTTGGTTTTCGCTTTGGCGATTATCGGGCACTGCACCCTGTTTATAAAAACACCACACCCCAGCTGATCGATCGCGTCCATCGTTTGGGAAAACGCGTCCACGTTTGGACGGTCAACACCGCCGATGAGATGCGCCAACTCGCTAGGTGGAATGTGGATGGCATCTTTACTGACGATCCGCAGCTTGCTGTAGAAATTTTTGAGAGGGCTTAATGATTCCCAAAGAATGGCTTCACGCCGCAGAAAAGCGCCTCGACGGACAAACGCACCGCACGCCGCTAACTTATGATGCGGGGCGCGGTTTGTATATTAAATGGGAAAATCGCCAAAAGACAGGCTCCTTCAAAGCACGTGGTGCGCTAAATAAGGCCCTTACCCTTGAAGATTGGGAACAAGAAATGGGGCTGGTGACAGCCTCAGCGGGAAATCATGGACAAGGTGTGGCGCTGGCCGGGAAATTGGTGGGTGCTTCTGTAAAAGTCTTTGCTTCCAAAGATGCCCCTTTCGTTAAAGTAAACGCGATGCGTGCTCTCGGTGCGGAAGTGGCATTGGTCGAGGGTGGCTACCATGATGCTGAAGAAGCAGGCCTGGCTTTTGCAAAACGAAATGATGCTATATGGCTTTCCCCTTATAATGATGGGCATGTTGTGGCTGGGCAGGGAACGGTGGCCAGCGAAATTTTGCAGGAACACCCGGAAACTGCCGAAGCGACCTGGTTGGTTCCTGTGAGTGGGGGCGGTTTATTGGCAGGCATCAGCGCGGTTTTACGGAATTACTCTGCCGAGCACAAGCAAGCTAACCCGGCGCGCGTGATCGGCGTTCAGGTGGCTGCATCGGCATTTATGCATTCCCTTTTTTATCACGGAAACCAGGATAATGTAGAGGATCTTCCCACTTTGGCAGATGGACTTACTGGCGCAGTTGAGGCAGGTTCGATCACCATCCCCCTAATTAAAAAATATGTCGACGAAATTATTCTTGTTTCGGAGGAAGAAGTTGCTCAGGCGGTGGCCTTTGCCTGGTCAGAATATGGTGAGAAAATTGAAGGCTCAGGCGCAGTGGGACTGGCTGCGATTTTGAGTGGAAAAGTGACATTGCAACCGACGGTTATTATCGTTTCGGGAGGCAATATCCAGCCAGAAATCCATACTGAAATTCTTTCACGTTATGAGAAATAATAAGTTTTTATCTTTGGTTTTACTGCTGGTTTTAGGTATATCCCTTATTAACCCTGCCTTTGAATATGAGGTTCATGCGCAGGGGGAAACGCCACCTACTCAGGTTTTAGCCCTGCTGGAAAGGATGACACCTGAAGAGCGTGTCGGGCAGCTTTTTTTGATAAGTTTCGAAGGCGCAGAGATTGACCCTGAATCAAAATTTGCTGCACTGCTGGCCAATTATCCGATTGGCGGGGTAGTCTTGCGGGCAGAAAATGATAATTTTGTTGCCAGCCCTGAGACAATTAACACTACCTACCAATTAATTGCTGGTCTGCAGAAATCTGTATGGGAAGCTTCCCGGCAGACCTACGCAGATTCAACAACCAGCGAAACCCATCTGCCTGCTTATATTCCGCTTCTGATCGGCATCTCACAGGAAGGTGGCGGTGCGCCAAACGATCAGATTATTAGTGGGCTTACGCCCCTGCCCAGCCCAATGGCAATTGGTGCAACGTGGAAAACTGAACTTGCCACTGCGACGGGTGAAATCCTGGGGAGAGAACTTGCTGCTTTGGGGATCAATCTATATTTTGGTCCATCATTGGATTTACTGACCGAACCCAACCCTGACAAAAGCGGCGACATGGGAACCCGCTCTTTCGGAGGCAATCCATATTGGGTGGGCGAAATGGGGAAAGGTTTTATCAATGGATTACATATTGGCAGCAATGGAAAGATGCTGGTTGTGGCAAAACATTTCCCGGGCCGAGGCAGCGCCGACAGATCTCCCGCGGAGGAGATTGTCACCATTCGGAAAACTTTTGAAGAGTTAAAAGGAAATGAATTGGCCCCTTTCTCTGCTGCTGCGTCAGGCTTTTTCCCTGACCTCGAAAATATGGATGGCCTGCTTATTTCTCATATTCGCTATGAAGGCTTCCAGGGCAATATTCGCCCCACGACACGTCCGGTTAGCCTTGATGAGAAATCCCTTACCCTGATTTTGGCATCCGCTCCTTTTGATAAATGGCGTGCCGCAGGTGGTCTGACCATCAGTGATGATCTGGGGAGCCGCGCACTTCGCGACTTTTATGCCCCGGGTAATGATGATTTTTTCGCTCGCCTTGTAGCGCGGGATGCTTTTCTGGCAGGCAATGATCTCCTGTATTTGGGCAATATCATTTCCTCTGATTCTTCAGATACTTACGCTACTATTACCAAAACCCTCGAGTTTTTTGCCCAAAAATACCGTGAAGATTCAGCCTTTGCAACACGGGTGGATGAATCACTTATTCGCATTCTGACTCAAAAAACACGTCTTTATCCCTCTTTCTCTCTTAATGCAGCGCGCCCCTCTCTTTCCGGATTGGAAGAAATTGGGCAAGATCAGCAGATCACATTTAACATTGCCCAAAACGCCGCCACTCTGATCAGCCCCAGCATTAAAGACCTCGACTCTGTTCTTCCCTCCCCACCTGTCTTACAGGAGCGGATTATTTTTATTACCGATACGCAAACTGCTGCGCAATGTGGTCTTTGTGTAGAGCATACTACCTTTTCATCTTCAGCTCTTCCCGAGGCGGTTCTCCGCCTTTACGGGGAGCGTGGTGGCGATCAGATCATTGATGCCAATATATCGACCTATTCTTTTGAAGATTTTCTTATCTCAGTGGCCAGTGAAGAAATATCCTTTTTTGAAAATAATCTCCGCCAGGCCGATTGGGTCATCATCTCCCTCGCCAGCATTGAAACTCTCCCAATATTGCGCCAGCTTCTCGCTGATAATCAAACCATCCTGCGTGAGAAGAAAATCATCCTCTTTTCCTTTACTGCGCCCTATCTTCTTGATGCCACCGATATTTCCAAGCTGACTGCCTACTACGGCCTTTACAGCTACGCTCCACCTTTTCTGGATGTGGCTGCCCGTCTCCTCTTTAAGGAATTGACGCCGGTCGGTGCCTCACCTGTATCCATCCCGGGGACCAGCTATGATCTGAATACCGCTACCCAACCAGATCCGGCTCAACTCCTGACCCTAAACCTGGCCGTGCCCCTTGAACCATCTCTTGTCACTCCAGAAGCGGAACCCATCACCCCAGCCCCAACCCCGATTCCCATGTTTCTGATTGGTGATACGCTGGCAGTCCGCACTGGAGTGATCCTCGATCATAATGGTCGCACAGTTCCAGATAACACCCTGGTTGTTTTCTCTCTCGTAACAGGGGGCGAAAGCGGCTCTCATCTGCAAATCGAAACCGAGACAGTAGGTGGCGTGGCCCGTGCCAACTTTCAACTTGATCAAGCGGGTCTGCTGGATATTCGCGTTGCTAGCGGAGAAGCCAATGTTTCAGAGACTCTGCGTTTGGATATTTCTGGTGAAGGTGTTGCGGCTGCGGTCACTATCATCCCGCCAGATTCAGAGGAAACACCTACCATTTCACCTGCCATCTCTCCAACCCCTGAAAGAGATTCGTCATCCCTCTATCTTGACGGGGGTCAACCCCGCCTGGGCTTATGGTTTATTTCCCTTTTACTTTGGATTTTTGGTGCCTGGCTGGCATTTCTTGCAGGAAGACAGGCTAAATCTGTGCGTTGGGGGATACGCTGGGCTTTGTGCGTACTATTGGGAGGGCTATTGAGCTATAACTACTTCGCCCTAAATCTATCTGGAGCATCATGGGTGACAGCAGGAGGTATCATTGCTATGCTTGGTTTTGTCTTGTTGGGGGAAGTATTTGGTTGGTTGATTGGTTGGCTCTGGCTGCGGAGAGACCTGGGGGAGTAAAACTACATCGACTAATAAAAATAAATTATTCGAAGATTTTACTGATTTGGAACTCTTCTCTAAAAACTTAATTCCCCAGGGTTGCCAATAGACTAAGCAATAACATCCCGACGGCTACCCATGCCAACGCTTGCTCTGTGGGTTGGGTTAGAAGTTCGCCCAGGGTGAAAGCCGGTCTTTGTTGAAGCAATTGCGGGAGGGGGCTGGTGATGATCTCTTTTTGCCCGAGCAGGAAAAGGCGAAAATCCTCAACCGAATCAGGACGCTCATCAGGATGTAAGGAAATCGCCCAGCGGATGCCGCGTTGAGTGCGATTGCTGATCGACGAGTTGATCTCCTTGGGTGGTAGCAAGCTGTCTGGGTTCAGGAAACGGTTCCGTGCATCGGCGGGGGCTTTGTTTGTCAGCAAATGGTATAGGGTTGCCCCCAGGGAGTAGACATCACTGCGCACATCGGTATGCACGCCGTCGCTTCCATATTGTTCAAGCGGAGTATAAAGGATTGTCCCCTGCCCTTGAATAACGGTGATGGTCATTTCATCTGGAACGAGAACTTTTACCAGCCCAAAATCAACCAGTTTGACAAGCCCCGAGGGGGTTAGTTTGAGATTGCTGGGTTTGATATCCCGGTGAATGATGGGCGGATCCTGGCGGTGCAGGTAAGTGAGTGCATTGGCGATCTGGTTGGCCCAACCGAGAACTACATCTTCACGCAGGAATGTTTTTCGGCGGCGGGCATCCAGCATTAGATCGCGCAGATCCTCACCCGGAACATAATCCATCACGAGGTAGTCACGTTTATTTTGTGAGAAAAAATCGGAAACCTTGGGCAGATTGGGGTGATCAAGGCGCGCCAAAACAGTGGCCTCGCGCATAAATTGTTCGCGGGCCTCCTCGAAGATTTTGGCGGGGAGTGAGCGGTCGTGTTCAACTTCCTTGATGGCGCAAAGACGGCCTTCAAGCCGTTGGTCATCAGCGAGATAGATGCTGCCAATGCCGCCCTGACCAATCCGTTGACGAATTTTATAGCGACCACGCAAAACCTCCCCACTGTTGAGTGGGAGGGCCATGCAATTTCCAATCTGGTGGTCTGGCCACCTGATCTAATGGTAAACTGGTGTGTAGGTATTTTATTTCGGCGTAAAATCTTACACAAATTTTATTTTTCTGCTATATTATAAACGCCTTTAGCGTGGATTACGAGAGAAA
>NZ_CEYOSI010000046.1:0-18956 GCF_982879505.1 Candidatus Desulfolinea nitratireducens | reverse complement strand
ATATCTTCTTTTCAGCGTATAATTCGCCCATGAAGAATAAAATAACTATCCTTGCCTTAATCTTTCTGCTCTTTGTTCTCAGTGCATGTAGGCCAAAACCGTCAACATCCAATGAAAACCTGATTGCCATCGCTGTAGGAAAAACACTGGCTGCCCAACCAGGGCCAACCATTCAACCAACATATACCCCCTACCCAACACTCACATCTCACGCCCCCACTTTAGAAGGTCTCTTTTGCGAATACCAATTTTGCATTGGACATCCCGTCGAAATCGCCCTCTTTGACGCGCGTGAAGCGGAAAATCCCAGTCTCTATAGCGAAGGAAGCCTCGTCGCATACAGCCCCGATACCTTCACCCTGCTCGTTTGGCAGCTAAACCATGGATCGGATGACCCTCAATTTATGCTTGATCTTGTTATGAAAGATGGATTGGGCTCCCGCCTTGGCAACCTTGACGTAAACCTGGTCGGCGACCTGACATTTTTCTACGTCCCCACTTCCACAGCCTCCGCAGTTCTACCGGTAGGTGGAGCAGCGGCATGGATCTGTGGTGATCGCGCCTTCGGCTGGATGGCCTACGCACCAAACAAAGAGATCGCCTACAGTCTTTTTGAAGAGGCAGCCAGTAAATTTCGCTGTAATCAATAACACAAAGTTTGCTAAAGACCTAGCTCAATCCCTTCGCTTCCTGCCACAGCGCTTCCATTTCTTCCAAGGTCATTTCAGTCAGGGGGCGTTTCTCTTCTCTGGCACGACGCTCTATATGGCTAAAGCGGCGCTTGAAGCGAGCATTAGCCTCACGCAGCACAGACTCGGCATCCACACCCTGCCATCGAGCAAAATTAACCATTACAAAAAAAAGATCCCCAATTTCGGCAGCACGTTCTTCACCATCGGATGCCCGACGGATTTCCTCAATTTCCTCAACGAGTTTATCCAGCACACCTTTGATCTCAGGCCAGTCAAAGCCAACCCGGGCAGCACGGTCCTGATATTCCTGCGCCTGATTTAACGCAGGGAAGGAAAGCGGGACACCATCTAAAATCCCCTTTTCAATCTCCCCATTTGATTGTCTCTCTTGCTCCTTAAGTTGCTCCCAGTTTTTTAACACTTCTTCCACCCCATCTACCTGCCGGTCCCCAAAGACATGGGGATGCCTGCGCACGATCTTATCGTGGATTCCCTTGATTACATCACTGAGAGAGAAATTACCGCTCTCGTTGGCGATCTGGGCATTGAGAACGATCTGGAGCAACAGGTCACCAAACTCCTCCGCCATACCCGCTGTATCCTCTGCATCCATCGCAGCCAGGGCTTCGTAGGATTCTTCAAGGAGATGCTGACGTAAAGTTTGGTGGGTTTGCTTTTTATCCCAGGGACATCCATCTGGGGCGCGGAGGTGGGCAACAATTTCCTGAAATGCTGAGAGGGAGGTTCCCGCTTCGAGGGCGGGGATATAGATGGCGCTGACAGGGGAATCATCTTTTTTCGCGCCGAGCAAGCCCAGGGTCAGGTCCGTGACGGCCTCTTCAGCATCAACCATCCGCAGGAGATGTGCGTCCGGATAAACAGTTTGTAAAATCTGTCGAATATTCCCCAAATCCTGAGATGTATTTCCCAACAATAAGACTGGCATATCTGGTTGAAAGGGTGGCACATGGGCATCGTGCAGCTCACCGGTATCAAGCAGAATCAATCTTGTTATATCTTCTAAATCCAGCGCGGTTAGTATGGAACCGAGTTCTTCAAGTAGCGGCATGGGATCTCCCAAACTTAAATGCAAAACCTAATGCGTAAATGACAAATTGCTCATTCGCATTAGGCTCTGGCTTTTATAGTAATAAGGCTTAGCGCTTGGTGTAGGTCGGAGCCTTGCGGGCTTTTTTGAGACCTGGTTTCTTGCGTTCCTTGACCAATGGGTTACGGGTCAGGTAGCCGCCTTTGCGCATGGCGGTGTGGTTTTCAGGATTGAATTTCACCAACGCACGCGCCAGACCAAGCAAGACTGCGTCAGTTTGGCCAGTAACACCGCCACCTTTGACGTGAACGCTGACATCATAAGATTCGCGTTTATCGCCAGCAGCAGCAAAGGGTTCTAAAATGGTACCGGGATCACCAGCACGTGTGAAATAGGCCTCAAGTTCTTTTTGGTTTACGATAAACTTGCCCGTTCCACTCGATACGCGTACACGAGCAGTGCTCTCTTTTCGGCGGCCAATTCCTTCAAAATATCGTTCAGACATAATACCTTCCTATTTTCTATTTCAGAGGCTCAGGATTTTGCGCTTCATGCGGGTGTTCTGCAGTTGCGAAAACTCTGAGTCGTTTGAGCAAATGTCGTCCCATGCGATTATGAGGAAGCATTCCCCAAACAGCCGAACGAATAGCGCGGTCGGGATAGGTCGCAAGTTGCTCACGTAAGGATTTCACTTTGAAACCACCAGGATACCCTGAGTGCCGATAATACATCTTGGTATCCAGTTTTGAATTGGTGCGCGTACCAGTTACCTGAATTCCACCAGCATTGGTCACAATCACATAATCACCCATCTCTACGCCAGGCGTAAAGGTCGGTTTATGTTTGCCCAGTAATACGGTGGCAATTCTGGTCGCCAGGCGGCCCAAATTTTCACCATTGGCATCCACGATATACCAACTGCGCTCGATCTCATCTTTTTTAGGATAATAAGATTTATACACTTCAACTCTCCACTAACTAAGTAAGACTTTAATTTTCTAATTTTTTATTATCAGAATAAGACACTTCGACCAAACTCAATCCATTGGATGGAGCGATCCCGCCCGGGACCTCAACTTGCTCGGCTAAAGCACGGGCAAAGTTCTCAGCCGGGAATTTTCCCTGCGCGATCACAACCTGTGTGTGAACCAGCCTCCTCACCATATGATAAAGGAAGGCATTTGCCTGCACTTCAAAGCGCCATTCATCTTCCTGCTTATGCCAACTCGCCCGCATCAAATGACGTTCTGTGCTACCTCCGGGACGGGGGGGGGATCCGAAGGCGGCAAAGTCAAATTTGCCTGGCAGCAAAGCTGCCAATGAGTGAAGCGTCGCCTCATCTACCGCAGGCCAGACGCGCCATGCATAACGTTCTCGCAATGGATCGCGATTCCTTTGACAGAAGATGCGATAACGGTACAGCCGGGCTTTTGCATCAAAGCGGGGATGAAAATCCGCTGGAGCAATCTGAACCTGGCAAATAGCCATATCGGCGGGCAGGTTGGCGTTTAGGGCATTATTCAAATCTGCGAGACTATGATCCCAGCCTAAATCAAAGGCTGCAACCTGACCCGAAGCGTGAACACCTGCATCCGTTCGTCCAGCCATGAGGGCCGAACTACCATCCCATCCCAATTTCTGGAGGGCCTTTTCCAACTCGCCCTGCACAGTGCGGGATTTCGCCTGCCGCTGACTACCGACAAAATCTGTCCCGTCATAAGCAATGATAATCTGGTAACGTACCATTTTCGGTGTTCAGTGTTCAGTATCCAGTGGTCAGTGTCTTGGATAATGCTCACTGATACCTGAATACCGAAAACTGATCACTGCGATCTATTCTTCAACTAATTCAAGCAAAACCATTTCGGCGCCATCGCCTTTGCGAGGGCCGAGCTTCAATACTCGGGTGTAACCGCCATTGCGATTAACGAAGCGAGGGGCAATATCATCAAAGAGTTTGGGTAAAATCGCATTGCCACCCAAACGGGCTGCTGCCAAACGGCGAGCATGCACTTTTTTGGAATCTTCTGCCTCAATGCTATTGCGAGCAAGGGTAATAAGTTTTTCAGCATCCACGCGTACGGCCGCTGCTTTTGCTTTTGTGGTCTTGATCCGCTCATGCTCAAAGAGCTGCTTGATCAAATTACGGCGCAACGCATTACGCGCGCCTGTCGTGCGATTTAGTCTTTTACCTGCTATTTGATGTCGCATCTTAATTACTCCGCGTTATCTTCAACTTCAACTTCATCTTCGTCGGCCATATAGCCCTTTTCACGCATCTTTTGGCGCAACTCGTCAAGACTCTTTTCACCAAAATTACGGATGGACATAATCGCCTGGTCACCTTTTTCAAGCAGATCCAGAACATCGCCTACCGTAATAATACCCGTGCGTTTCAAGGAATTAAAGACGCGCACAGAAAGATCAAGAGCTTCCACCGGGGTTTCAGCAACTTCGCTGGTAACACGGCTTTCTTCATCCACTTCCTCGATCACTGCCATCAGCGACTCTTCGCTAACACCGGCAATATGGCGTAGATGCTCAATCAACACTTTGCCAGACATGCTCAAAGCTTTTTCAGGTGTCAGAGAGCCGTCTGTCCAGATTTCGAGGATCAACTTATCGAAATTTGTACTTTGGCCAACACGAGCCGAGGTCACATCCCAATTCACTCGTTTTACCGGGCTGAACAACGCATCTACAGGCATTTCGCCGATTGGCATATGCCCGCCACGTTCGTTTGAAGGCGAGTAGCCTCGTCCGCGCGCCACAGAAAACTCGATATCCATTTTAGCATTATTGCTATCCACCGTAAATAAATAGAGATCAGGATTAACAATCTCCACTTCTGGTGGCGCAATGATATCTGCGGCTGTAACAACACCTTCGCCACGGACTTCCAAATGCATACGTGTGCTGTCCACACCATCCAACTTCATGCGGATCTGTTTGATCTGCAACATGATCTGAACAACATCCTCACGAACACCAGGGACATCCGTAAACTCATGCAAAACGTCAGCTATCCGCATGGAGGTAACGGCAACACCATTTAGCGACGATAAAAGTGCGCGCCGCATGGCATTTCCAATGGTGGCTCCGTAGCCTTGTTCCAGTGGGCTGATAATAAACTTGCCGTAATTGCGAGATTCAGCTTCTCTCTCAATTTTTGGCATAACCATATTCGTGATACCCGTCACGGTCCACCTCTTTCAGTCATAGCAGAAAAAGCTCTAATGAAATAATTTCTCACAATTAGCGTGAGTAGTATTCAACGATGAGCTGTTCGTTTAGAATGCCATCAATCTCGGATCGTTCAGGCAAGCGCCCAATTTTTCCAGCCAATGTTTTAGCGTCCCGCTCTAGCCATGCAGGAGCATTTCGCTTCTCTACAAGGTCACCCAAGTTTTTGAAATAGGTCAATTTTCGAGAGCTCTCGCGTACAGAAAGTTCATCACCACCACGAAGGAGCATGGAGGGGATGTCGGTACGACGGCCATTCACAATAAAATGACCATGGGTCACCAAGACACGAGCTTCCGCTCGGCTGGAAGCAAATCCCATCCGGTAAACAACATTATCCAAACGAGATTCAAGGATTTGAAGCAAATTCAAACCTGTCAGCCCACGTCGCTGGGAAGCAATTTTGAAATAGCGGCTGAACTGACGCTCAAACACACCATAAACGCGACGAGCGCGCTGTTTGGCACGTAATTGACGACCGTAATCTGATTCACGGCCTCTTCGACGGCTCATATTACGCCCATGTTGTCCAGGAGCATAATCACGTTTATCGAATGAACATTTTGGAGAGAAACATCGCTCTCCTTTAAGAAAAAGCTTTTCGCCTTCACGCCGACATAATTTACATACCGGCCCAATATATTTCGCCATACTATTCTTTCCTTATTCTCAATTAAACGCGGCGTTTCTTTGGAGGCCGACACCCATTATGGGGCACCGGCGTGATATCTGCAATAGAGCGCACTTTAATACCCAGGGTCTGAATGGCACGGATAGCATTCTCGCGACCAGGGCCAGGTCCTTTAAGGAATATATCAACTTCCTGGATACCTAATTGCTGGGCAGCATTTCCTGCTTCCTCTGCGGCCAGTCGGGCTGCAAAAGGAGTGCTTTTACGAGAACCCTTAAAACCAGCAGAGCCCGCGCTTCCCCAGGCAACAGTATTGCCTTGCATATCCGTCACAGTGATAATCGTATTATTGAAGGAGGCCATTACATGCACTTGCCCAGAGGACAAACTGCGTTTAGCCTTCTTTTTAGCACCACTACGACGCGTTGAACGTACATTTTTAGCCATAAGTTCCTCGCTACAATTCTATTTGGATGCACCGCGACGACGACCGCGTCCGGCAACAGTCTTCTTAGTACCCTTGCGGGTGCGGGCATTGGTGCGTGTGCGTTGTCCGTTTACGGGCAAACTGCGACGATGCCGGAGACCACGATAACAACCGATCTCAATCAACCGTTTGATATTCATCTGCGTCTCGCGGCGAAGATCGCCTTCGAGTTTATAATTTTTATTAATGAATTCTCGCAACGCTGCCAGATCGCTTTCAGACAGATCCTGGATACGTTGGTCTGGACTCACATTTGTAGCGGCCAAAATATTTTTTGCCCGCGTTCGCCCGATCCCATAAATATAGGTCAGGCCAATTTCAACCCGTTTGTTACGGGGAAGATCAACACCTTCAATTCTCGCCATAATATATATTAACCCTGTCGCTGTTTATGTTTAGGATTCTCGCAGATCACATACAATCTGCCTTTGCGCCGAACAACCTTGCATTTCGCACAGCGCTTGCGAATAGATGGTGATACTTTCATACTAGCTCTCCTACTTGGCGGCTGTCAAATATTACAGCCAAAGCATTGGATTATACTTGCTGATTTCTTTTCCGTCTAGTGCCCGGATTTTATTTTTACGATGGTTTCTTTGCAATTATGTCAAAGGACAGTCAGGATTAGAGGTTCTCCTTCGGTAACGGCAATAGAATGTTCAAAATGAGCCGTCAATGACTTATCTGCAGAGATCACCGTCCATTGGTCAGGTAAGACTTTTGTCTTTGAGGTCCCAACAAGAACCATTGGTTCCAATGCAATGGTAACTCCAGGACGAAGCAACAATCCGCGCCCGGGGATGCCATAATTTGGCACCTGAGGCCCTTCGTGCATTTGTCGACCTACGCCGTGACCAGTGTATTCTCGCGTAACGTAGAAGCCACGGCTTTCAACATATTGCTGTATTGCAGCAGAGATATCGCCCGTCCGGTTTCCTGGCCGCATTTTATCAATGCCTGCTACAAGAGCACCTTCTGTAACATCGAGTAATTTCTTTGCTGCGGAGGAGGTTTCACCGACCCCTGCGGAAAACGCAGAATCTGCAACAAAACCTTCAAAAATCGTTCCGCAATCTATCGAAACAATATCGCCCTCTTGCAACTTTCGTTTTTTCGTTGGTATCCCATGCACCAATTCCTCATTCACACAGACCGTAATGGAGGCCGGATATGGATAGGGGCCGGGATAGTTTTTAAAGGGCGATACAGCATTGTGTTTCCGTAGCACTTCCTCAGCAGCCGCGTTGAGGTCAGCCGTGGTTACACCTGGTTTTAAAAGTTCTCTGACAGTTGCATGAACTGTCGCATTAATATGCCCTGCTTCGCGCATAATTTCAATCTCGGCAGGGGTTTTAACATGAATTTGTCGTGCCCAGTCCATCAATATTCTTTCGCCAGGACGTCGAGTAGATCTCTGGTTACTTCTTCAATGGCCTGATTGCCTTGCACTTCCACAAGTTTCCCTTGTTCGCGATAGTATGCGATCAACGGTGAGGTTCGCCTCAGATAAACCTGGATCCTGTTTTTTACAGTTTCAACCTTATCATCATCACGTTGGTAAAGCTCGGAACCATCAATATCGCAGACACCCTCTTTTAGCGGAGGGTTAAATACGGTGTGGAAGATATGTCCACTCTTGCGGCAAGTCCAACGTCCACTAAGGCGTTCGACAAGTATTTCATCCGGAGCAGTGATAAAGGGGACGATATCAATATCTTCTCCGATTTCATTCAACATTATCTTGGCGGCATCCGCCTGTACAGGCGTGCGGGGGAAGCCATCCAAAATCGCTCCCGATTCACAATCTGAACGGGTAATTCGATCTTTGATCATTGCAATGGTCAGATCGTCTGGCACAAGCTCGCCTTTATTGATAAAGTTCTCTGCTAACTGACCCAATTCGGTATGATTCTTGATATTCTCTCGAAAGAGATCACCGGATGAGATATGTGCTAAACCGGATTGGTTGGCCACAATTTTCGCTTGGGTGCCTTTTCCAACACCGGGAGGGCCTAGCAAAACAATGTAGGTTGCCATATCAGATGCCCTTTACTTGACCAGAATTGAATCCTGGTAGCCGTGCAATTTTAGCTCAGCATCGATGTTTTGGAAGACATCGCGCACAACACCAACTACAATCAGCAGTCCGGCAGATGAAACAAGCAGCAATCCTGCGCCCTGAGAACTAATCGGCAATATAAACTGCATCAAATATGGCAAGACAGCTACAAGACCAAGGAATAACGCGCCCGGCAGGGTAATGCGCCGCTGGACTTTTGTTAGATATTTCTGGGTTGGGGCTCCCCGGCTAATACCAGGAATTTGTGCACCCATCCGCTTCAGGTTATCGCCATAATTTTGCTGGGCGAAAAGAACATCGGTATAGAAGAAGGTGAAGATAACCACCATTAAGAAATAGAGCAACCAGTAAACGCCACCCGAACCATCAAATGTACTTTGGGCTCCCTTTGCAAAATTAGCAATCCACGGTGTTTCAGACCCAACAAAATAGCTGGAAACAATTGCTGGAAATTGCAAAATTGCACTGGAAAAAATCAGGGGGATCATTCCGGCCATATTGACCATCAATGGTAAAGTGCCTTTAACCGGCATGGACATACGGTTTCCCATACGCCGCCCAGGGTACATCACGGGGACATTTCGGCGCCCTTGCTGCACAAAGACGATGGCAAAGATAGTCAATACCAATACAACGATCGTCATTGCCAACAAAACCCATCTGTTCTGCTCATCGCTCATCAAACGGACTAGATTACTGGGCAAGTTGACAACAATGCCTGCAAAAATGATCAGAGAAAGACCTTGCTTACGCATCCCGTATTCAGAAATCAACTCACCAAGCCAGATAGCGAACATTGTTCCGCCGGTCATTGCCACCAGGACGGTAATAGACGAGAGGATAAGATCGCTACTAAACCCAAAGGGGAGTATCTGATTGAGGCCTAATTGTTGTGCATAAGAATTAAAGATATTGACCTGGCCAATCGCTGAGAGCGCTGCCATAGGTACAGCCAGAATATAGGTCCACTTTTCCATCCACTTTTGGCCTTCGCGCGGATCATCTTTCATCCGTTGTTGTAAAGCAGGGATGATTGGGGTGAGCAACTGCAAAATAATTTGGGCTGTAATATAAGGATAGACACCCATTGATAACAGTGAAAATTGCGAGACTGTGCCGCCAGACAAAAGATCGAGGAAGTTAAAGAAAGTTCCGCTGGCACCAAGATTGGCACGGAATGCCGCCAGTGCCTCAAAATCCACACCGGGGGCGGGAACATTTGCAGCTACTCGATATAAAGCCAGGAAACCCAACGTGTACAGCAATTTACGTCGAATATCAATCGAGGTCCACAAGTAACGCCATCCAGAAAAAGTCTGCTTCATATAACTCTCCTAGTCTTACGACAAGCTAATTGATTATCTCTACGCTACCACCAGCGGCTTCAATTTTCTCTTGTGCTCCCTTACTTACACGGTGCGCTTGCACTTTAAGGGCAGCTTTAATTTCGCCGCGCCCCAAAATAACAACTGGATTACGAGAATCGCGCAGCAAACGGGCAGCTTTCAGACTTTCAGGCGTCACTTCTGCATTAGCCTTGAATGCTTCATCTAACTGATCAAGATTGATTTCGTTATACTCAATCCTGTTCAACGGCGTGAAACCCTTACCACGCATAAATGGCAGACGACGGAAGAAAGGCAGGTTACCGCCCTGGCGATATAATTTGCCACCGCTACCGGAACGTGCTTTCTGTCCTTTTTGACCGCGACCAGCTGTTTTCCCCTGGCCTGCAGCAATACCGCGCCCAATGCGTTTTCGATTTTTCTTCGCGCCCGGATTTGGCGCAAGATCATGTAATTTCATAATAAAATCCTACTCTTCCACTTTGATTAAGTGGCTGACTTTTACAAGCATCCCACGCAAAGCAGGGTTATCCACATGCTCCACAGTATGGTTCATGCGACGTAGTCCCAAAGCACGTACAGTGGCTTTCTGCCGTTTGCTATATCCAATCGGGCTTTTCACCAAAGTGACGCGTAATTTCTTTTCAGCTGCATTCTTCGCCATGACTGATTACCTCCGTTCCCAAAATGGCATCAGATCTTTGACTGGTTTACCACGTCGGGCGGCTTCCTCAGCAGGCGATTTCACCTGTTCCAATGCATCAAAAGTTGCCTTGACAACATTAAGGACATTATTACTGCCCAAAGATTTTGTCAAAATATCTTTGACGCCAGCGGCTTCCAAAACAGCACGAACACCGCCCGCAGCAATAACGCCTGTACCAGGTGAAGCCGGTTTCAAAAGAACTCTGGCGCCTGAAACACGTCCAAGGACCTCGTGGGCAATGGTCGTGTCAGACAAATTCACAAAGTGCAGATCTCGACGTGCACGCTCAGAGGCTTTGCGAATCGCATCGGGCACAGAATTGGCTTTACCAATTCCCATCCCGATTTTCCCTTTGCCATCACCAACCACAATGGCTGCGCGGAATTGGAAGCGGCGACCACCTTTAACCACTTTTGCCACACGGGCGATCTCGATCATGCGCTCATCAAGATCATCTTTCTCAAATTTCTTATTTTTATCGAAGTTTGGCATAGTATTCTCCACTCGGGCCTAAAACTGCAGGCCACCTTTACGTGCGGCATCTGCCAGGGCTTTTACACGCCCTGTATAACGGAAACCACCACGATCAAAAACAATGCTGGTTATTCCCGTTCCCTTTGCACGCTCGGCAATAGATTCACCAACCAAACGAGCTTGTTCAACCTTTTTCAGGCCTTTCATTTTTGCACGCAACTCAGCATCAATGCTGGAGGCAGAAACAAGAGTTTTACCGGCCTCATCATCAATCACCTGAGCGTAAATTTCCGATAGACTTCGAAATACGCTCAATCGCGGGCGTGCAGAAGTTCCAGAAACATGTTTTCGCACACGAGCATGACGTCGAATGCGAGCGGCAGAACGATTTTTAGCGCCCATAGTTTACATTCCTTTCCCGGCTTTTCCAGCTTTGCGGCGAACGTACTCGTCAAGATAACGAATACCTTTACCATGATAAGGTTCTGGTGGGCGAACTTTGCGTATTTCAGAAGCAACTTTGCCAACTGTTTCCTTGTCAATGCCCATCACCTTCACTTGCTTGGTTTTGGGATCCGCGTCAAAACTAATGCCATCCACAGGTTCAATCTCAACAGGATGCGAATAGCCTACGTTCAATACAAGGTTCTTGCCATTCATTTCGGCTCGATAGCCAACACCCTGAACTTCAAGTGTTTTCTCGAAACCCGAGTTGACACCTTGCACCATATTTGCAATTAATGCCCGCGTCGTTCCATGAAGGGCGCGCTCTGTCGGATGGTTAGATTTTCTTTTTATGACAACCTGTCCATCTTTCATTGCGATTTCCATCAAGTGGGAAAACTGACGCTGCATTTCACCTTTTTGGCCTTTTACTTTCACAAAAGACCCTTTAATATCTACCTGCACACCCTCTGGGATGATGACAGGCATACGTCCAATACGAGACATAGTCAGTACCTCCTGTTACCAAACTTTACAGAGGAGTTCGCCGCCGACACCCAATGAACGAGCTTTTTGCCCGGTCATTACTCCTTTAGGAGTGGACAATATTGCTATGCCGATACCAGAAAGAACCCAGGGAATATCCTGTTTTTTGGTATAAACACGGCGTCCAGGACGACTTACTCGTTCCAACCCGGTCAAAACGGATTGGCGTTCGCGACGCTTACCTACATATTTAACCCGTACACGCAGTACAGGCTGGTTCGGTCGTTCCCCATCAACGATTTCAACCTTTTCCAAGTACCCTTCATCCTTAAGGATGTTGGCAATTTCCACTTTCATCTTGGAACTAGGCATGGCAACCGTTGCTTGACCAATCATGACCGCATTACGCACACGGGTCAGCATATCAGCAATAGGATCAGAAACACTCATAATTTCACCTCTACCCAACTACCAAGAAGCTTTGGTAACGCCAGGGATTTTTCCTTCAAGCGCTAATTCACGGAAGCAAATTCGACATAAGCCAAAGCGGCGCATATAGCCACGAGGGCGGCCACAACGTTCGCAGCGGTTACGCACACGGGTTGGATACTTGCGCCTCATCTCACGATAATGCATACATTTTTGTGCCATATTATGCTTCCTTTTTGAACGGCATCCCAAGCAATGTTAATAAAGAACGAGCTTGGTCATCATTCTGAGCGGTGGTAACGATGGTGATTTCCATCCCGCGCAGTTTATCAATTTTGTCATAATCAATCTCGGGCCAAATCAATTGATCTTTGAGGCCCAGGGTGTAATTTCCGCGTCCATCAAAAGAATTGGCAGAAATCCCGCGAAAATCACGGACACGCGGCAGCGCTACGTTGATCAAACGATCCAGAAAAGCCCACATTTTTTCACCACGCAAGGTCACCTTGGTTCCAATTGTTAAACCTTCACGCAATTTGAAATTCGCGATGCTCTTGCGGGCTTTGGTCATCACCGGTCTTTGCCCAGTGATAATGGCAAGGTCGCCAGAAGCCGCACCCAAAACTTTGGGGTTATCTTTGGCCTCACCGAGACCAATATTGACAACAACCTTTTCAATACGTGGTACCTGCATCACACTCGTAAAACCAAAGTCTTTTACTAGTGATGGTACCGCTTCTTCCTGATAAAACTCTTTCATCTTATTCATATCGCTCCAGCCTAGCCTATTCGATGATCGCCTGGCATTTTTTGCAAACACGGTGAGCACCATCTTCGTCACGCTGCACTGCGATACGCGTTGGTTGATCACATTTTGGACAAACAAGCATTACGTTAGAGATATGCATTGTTCCTTCAAATTTAATCATCCCAGGATTGATCGTACGCCCTTGCGTTTGCACTTGCGCCTGATGTTTTGTGCGCAAATTAGCACCTTGCACAACGACACGATCATCATCAGGGATGACGTTAATCACCTCACCGCGTTTGCCTTTATCTTCAAAGCGACCGCTAATAATTTCAACGGTATCACCTTTGCGGATTTTGTTTTTCATTATTTTGCTCCCAAAACCCTAAAGTGCTTCCGGGGCCAGCGAAACGATCTTGGTATAGCCACGCTCTCGCAATTCACGCGCAACAGGACCAAAAATACGGCTGCCCTTGGGGTTTTTTCCATCAGTATCAAGAATAACTGCGGCATTATCATCAAAGCGAATATGAGAACCGTCATCACGGCGCCATTCTTTAGAACAGCGGACAATAACTGCGCGCACAATTTCGCTTTTCTTTACAGCACCCTGCGGTGTGGCAACTTTTACAGTACCGACGACAACATCGCCAACGGCGCCTGTCTTACGTACTGAGCCACCCGTCACATTGATCACCAATATTTCGCGTGCACCGGTGTTATCAGCAATTTTTAAACGTGATTCAGTTTGTATCATTGCTTATTTCTCCTACACCTGTATCAGCAGTTCGCGTTTCGCGCTTGATAATCGCCTCAACAACCCAACGCTTATCTTTTGAAATCGGGCGGCTTTCTACGATGCGAACTTCATCGCCAATATTGCAATCAAGTTCATCATGTGCTTTAACACGCTTGCTGCTATGAACAACTTTTCGGTAAAGAGGATGTTGATAAGTCCGTGTAATCTCTACCACTACAGTTTTTATCATTTTGTTGCTGGTTACAAATCCATTCATTCGACGACGCTCGTTCATGCCTCACCTTCCAATTCAACTTCGGAATCAAGCTCATTTACTATCGTGCTCATCCGAGCTATATCACGACGCACGAAACGCATTCTGCTGGTATCTGTTAACTGACCGGTAACCTGCTGAAAACGGAGTTTCATTAACTCCTCACGGGCATCTGATATTTTGGCTTCAATCTCGTCGATAGACAATTTGCGTAGTTCATTTGCTTTCATGTCTACTCTCCTAAG
Source organism: Candidatus Desulfolinea nitratireducens (assembly GCF_982879505.1). Taxonomy (NCBI): domain Bacteria; kingdom Bacillati; phylum Chloroflexota; class Anaerolineae; order Anaerolineales; genus Candidatus Desulfolinea; species Candidatus Desulfolinea nitratireducens. The sequence goes on along the minus strand of NZ_CEYOSI010000046.1, from coordinate 4,884 downwards.
TCTCGAGAAACGATCTTTGTTTTGATCGACAATTTATACTGCGCAAGCTTAAGAGCTTCTACAGCCACATCATCAGGGAGACCGCCAATCTCAAACATAATTCGACCGGGTTTTACAACTGCTACCCAATATTCAACTGACCCTTTTCCCTTACCCATACGGGACTCAGCCGCGCGTTTGGTATAAGGTTTGTCTGGGAAAATTCGGATCCACACCTTACCACGGCGCTTCATCGAACGTACAATTGCTCGGCGTGCGGCTTCGATCTGCCTGGCTGAAATCCAACCTGGTTCCAAGGCCTGAATGCCATAGTCTCCAAAACTTACCTCAGCTCCGCGTAATGCTTTGCCTCGCATTCGACCACGCATTTGTTTACGCCACTTAAAGCGTTTCGGCATCAACATAAAAATAACCTCTTTCCTCAAACAACCTTGAGAGTTGCCTACCTACTAACGTAGACGCCTTCGGTTGTTTCAGCTTCTTCTTCAACTTTAGGCATTTTCTCACCGTTGTAAACCCAAACTTTGACGCCAATTGCGCCATAAGCAGTTATTGATTTGACAACAGCAAAGTCAATATCAGCTCTTAGGGTTTGCAGAGGTACACGCCCATCGCGCAACCACACACGCCGCGCCATTTCAGCACCACTCAAGCGACCTGAAACCTCAATTTTTACACCCTCAGCACCTTGCCTCATTGCATTTTGGATCGCACGCTTCATAGCACGACGATAAGCAATTCGACGGGTCAACTGATCAGCAATATTGACCGCGATCAAGTGAGCATCGGTGTCTGGCGATTTAATTTCTTTCACATCCAAATCAACTATTTGCCCAACCAGCTCTTCGAGCGTTGCGCGAACCTTCTTTACGCTTTCGCCCTTGCGGCCAATCAAGACACCAGGTTTGGCAGTATGAATAGAGACCTTGATTTTGCCAGGAAAACGCTCAATCTCAATATTTGAAATACCAGCACGCTGGTTCAATACAGATTCTGATAATTCCTTACGAAGCTCTTCGACTTTACGATAAGTTGGAGTACCACCTTTTGCGGCAACGCCTGTCAGCAAACTGCGAATAGCAATATCCTGTTGCAATTGCTCCCGATACTGAGCCCCTTTAGCAAACCAACGGGCTTTCCACGGATGCGTGATCTTCAGGCGAAATCCAACGGGATGAACTTTACGACCCATAATATCTCCTTTGCGTCCTTTTCTTTATACTTCTCGCTCACGCAAGATTACGGTTACATGCGAAGAGCGGCGCAAAAGCGGTTTAAACCGACCGCGCGCGCCAAAGCGACGCCATTTACGAGTGGGTGCTTCATCCGCATAAATTTTGGCAATATACAGGTCATCCCGGTTTAGACCAAAATTTTCCTCAGCATTGGCAACGGCAGAGGCCAATAACTTACGAACAGGCTCTGCAGAGCGTTTTTGAACAAAGCGCAACATTTCAAGCGCATAAACAGCATCTTTGCCGCGAATCAGGTTGATTACAAGGCGGACTTTCTGAGCAGATACTGAGTGGTAGCTTAATTTAGCGCGAATATCTTGAGTAGCCATAATTCAAACTCCTGCCATTACCCTACGTGACCACGATAGGTGCGCGTGGGGGCAAATTCTCCCAATCGATGTCCAACCATATTTTCAGTAATATAGATCGGAACATGGCGGCGACCATCGTGCACGGCAATTGTATGCCCAACCATTTGGGGAAAGATCACACTCGCCCTGCTCCAGGTCCGAATAACTGTCTTCTCACCTTTTTGGTTCATGGCATCAATTTTTACGAGTAGTTTCGGGTCAATAAATGGCCCTTTTTTCAATGATCGTGACATAATAAATTCCTCGCTTATCCCTATCGCTTGCCTTTATTGCGGCGGCGCACAATATACTTGTCAGTATCTTTATTGCGGCGGGTCTTGAAACCCAAAGTGGGCTTACCCCACGGGCTTTTGGGTCCAGGCATACCAATTGGTTGACGACCTTCACCACCACCATGAGGGTGATCGTTTGGGTTCATCGCAGAACCACGGACTGTTGGGCGAATGCCCAGGTGGCGTTTGCGCCCAGCCTTGCCCAGTTTGATATTGCTGCGCTCAACATTGCCAACCTGACCAATCGTCGCATAGCAAACCTGGCGGATCAAGCGAACCTCGCCAGAGGGCAAGCGGATTTGAGCATAATCACCTTCTTTTGCCAGCAATTGAGCTGAAGCTCCTGCCGAACGCACCATTTGTGCGCCCTTGCCTTCTTTCATCTCGATATTGTGGATCATCGTCCCCACCGGGATATTGGCAATCGGCAAACTGTTTCCATCTCGAATTTCTGCACCAGGGCCAGACATTAACATATCGCCAACCTTGACACCCAATGGGGCCACGATATATCGTTTTGCGCCGTCTGCATAGAAAAGCAGTGCCAAACGAGCCGTTCGATTCGGATCATATTCAATTGCTGCCACTCGAGCGGGGACGCCAAGCTTATCGCGCTTAAAATCTACAATGCGGATAAAACGACGATGCCCACCACCACGATGGCGAACGGTCACACGTCCATGGGCATTACGACCACCGCTTTTGCGCAACGGGATAATCAAAGAACGCTCAGGAGTTTTCTTCGTGATCTCTTCAAACGTATACCCAGTCTTATTACGCTGACCGGGTGTAGTCGGTTTATATTTTTTTACAGCCATTACTGTACACCTTCAAATATTTCAATTGAATTGCCTTCGGCTAACGTAACAATCGCTTTCTTGATACCAGCTTTACGCACCATCAAACGGCGGCTGCGTGCGCGAACGCTGCGCTTCGCCGGGGTTTTCATGATATTCACGCTTGTCACAGCCACATCAAAGATCGTCTCGACAGCTTCTTTTACCATCGCCTTGGTTGCATCATTGCTAACAATAAAAGTGTACTGATTCAATGTATTTATTTGATAATTGGTTTTCTCAGTAACCAGCGGGCGACGAAGGACATCATAAATTGTGGTCATTGTAGCCTCCTATCCTAAGTGCGCTTTCAGGGCGTCTAATGTTTTTAGAGAAATCACCACTTTATCAAAGCCTAAAAGATCACGGATATTGATATAGTTAGCCAATAAAACCTTTGTATCTGGAATATTCTCTGAGGTGCGCATTGCAACCTCATAAGTCTGATTTTTCTCAGGCAACAGAAGAAGTGCGCTTGCTTCACCTACCAAATGTCCCAAAGCTTCTACCATCAGGCGGGTTTTGGATTCAGCCAAAATGAGATCGTCAACAACAACAATCCTGGCTTCTGCCGCTTTGACAGAAAGGGCCGAGCGTAAAGCTGCCTGACGCATCTTACGCGGCATTCGTTTCTCATAACTACGAGGACGCGGGGTATGAACTCTACCGCCGCCAACAAATTGAGGAGCACGGATGGTGCCCTGACGGGCTCGACCGGTTCCTTTTTGACGCCACGGTTTGCGACCGCCGCCAGATACCTCACCACGGCTTTTGGTTTTGTGCGTACCTAAACGAGCATTCGCCATCTGCCGGACATAAGCCTGGTGCATCAAATCTATATTAATTGGAGCTTCAAAGACAGCGGCAGGTAATTCAACCTGGCGAAGCTTTTTGCCCTCAATATTTAAAACATCTACTTTCATGATATTTGCTCCCAATACCTGCGCTTATTGCTTGCGCGCCCCTTTGATGATGACGACGCCACCTTTTCCGCCAGGGACAGATCCCATTACGCCGAGCAGGTTGCGTTCAACATCAACAAGAACAACTTTGAGGCCCTGGGAGGTTACGCGAACATTTCCCATCTGGCCAGGCATCTTCTTCCCTTTATGAACTCGACCGGGCGTAGTACCTGCGCCAACAGAACCTGGGGAACGCTGGCGGTCAGATTGACCATGAGTCGCATGTCCACCGCGAAAGCCGTGGCGCTTCATAGCACCTTGAAAACCCTTACCTTTGCTGGTGCCAGAAATATCAACACGCTCACCCAGTTCAAAGTTTTCAACGGTAACCTTATCGCCTACACCAACTTCTGGAGATTTAATACGGAATTCACGCAAAAAGCGTAAGGGGGATACATCATTCACTTTGAGATGCCCACGTTGTCCACCTGTCAATCGTTTCGGGTTCACCTCACCAAAGCCAAGTTGCACGGCAGAATACCCATCAACTTCATGAGTACGCACCTGTGTAACATAACAAGGCCCAGCCTCGATGACAGTAACCGGTAAAGCTACACCGGCTTCGTCAAAGATCTGGGTCATACCGATCTTTTTTCCAATCAGCCCTTTCAACATTTCAATTTTCTCCTTCAAAGAATTTTTAAGACTGTCAGCCGGGCTTGGCTGCATCATCTCCTGAATAACGCAGTCAGTTACCTTGGAGCAGAGCATTTATTATTGGTCTGCTCACAAAACAACTCTTGCGTTATCGTCTTACACACATCGGCATTGCTGGCTTTTGTTTTACGGTCAGCAATGCACATTGTGATAATGCTATGTTAAATTACAAAAGGCTAAATCTTTATTTCAATATCCACGCCTGCTGGCAAATTGAGCCGCATCAGCATATCAATCGTTTTTGATTCGGGATCCAGTACATCAATCAAACGGTTATGCGTGCGGATCTCAAAATGTTCGTGCGAATCTTTATCAATGAACGTCGAACGTCGTATTGTAAACCGTTCTTTCTTTGTTGGCAAGGGTACAGGGCCAACAACATGGGCACCACTTCGTTCAGCGGTATCTACAATTCGTTTAGCAGATTGATCGAGGACTCGATGGTCATATGCCTTCAGGCGGATACGGATTCTTTGTTTAGCCATTGAATTACCTTTTAAAGTAGTTTGGTGATCACACCAGCGCCGACGGTCAGACCGCCTTCACGGATG
>NZ_CEYOSI010000045.1:0-18970 GCF_982879505.1 Candidatus Desulfolinea nitratireducens | reverse complement strand
CCCTCGGCAATCCCGATTGCGAGGGCTTCCATATCGCGCCCGGCCATACCGCCATAGGTGTGGAGACCTTCATAGACCACGACCATATTGCGGGCCTTTTCGGCCACATCAGCCTGGTTGACGGCCAGCCAGCCGCCGATATTGACCAGATTATCCTTCTTGGCACTCATCCAGGCCCCATCGGTGTAGGAGCAGAACTCGAGCAGGATTTCGGCGATGGTTTTATCCTGATAGCCTGCTTCGCGCTCCTGGATGAAGAAGCAATTTTCATACATTCTGGTGGCATCCAGGTAGACCCGGATTCCAAGTTTATTGCAGAACTCGCGTAATTCTTTGGCATTGGCCATGCTAACGGGCTGACCACCGGCCATGTTGACTGTTCCGGCCAGAGAGACATAGGGAATATTTTTCGCGCCGACCTTGTCAACCAGGGCCTGCAATTTGTCGAGATCGACGTTGCCTTTGAAGGGATGCTGGGCGGTGGGATTGTGGGCCTCGTCGATGATCACATCCACGAAGATTCCCCCGGCCAGTTCCTGGTGCAAACGGGTGGTGGTGAAGTACATGTTTCCGGGGATATAGTCGCCTTTTTTAATGATGGCCTGACTGATCAGGTGCTCGGCGCCGCGGCCCTGGTGGGTGGGGATGATAAATTTATAGCCATAATAGGTTTGGATGGCGTTTTCCAGATGGTAAAAGTTTCGGCTTCCCGCATAGGCTTCGTCGCCCATCATGATGCCGGACCATTGACGGTCGCTCATTGCGCCGGTGCCGCTGTCGGTCAGCAGGTCAATATAAACATCTTCTGAGCGCATCAGAAAGGTGTTGTAACCCGCCTCGGCTGCGGCTTTTTCACGATCTTCTTTTGAGATCATGCGGATCGGTTCGACCATCTTGATCTTCCACGGTTCGGCCCAGGAACGGCGGCCAAATTGCTGCCCCATGGTTTGATATTTTGATTTAGACATAAAACCTCCGGAGGTAAGAATTGGGATATAGGAAATTGCTTTATTACGGAATTGGAATTGCGGACGAGGATTTTACTTCGCTAAGCACAACCCTGGTATGGATGCGATCCACGCCATCGATAGGGGTCAGGCGATGAACGAGAAAATGCTCAAGATCGACCGTGTTTTTTGCGACGACTTTGAGCAGATAGTCATGATCTCCGGTGAGATGATGACATTCCAGCACTTCGGGCATTCCCTGGATCGCCTCGTGAAAATTTTCCACCTGGCTGACTTGATGGCGCTGCAGGCTGACGCTGACAAAACATAACAGATCGTAGCCAATCTGCTGTCGATTGATCTCGGTGGCATAACCCTTGATATATTCGCTTTCCTCAAGTCTTTTGACGCGCGTCAGGGTGGCCGAGGGGGATAGGCCCACCGAGCGGGCCAGATCAGCGTTGCTGACGCGTGCATCCAGTTGAAGCTCTCGCAGAATGATCTTATCCAGGTTGTCAAGCATACAGAAGAATATACAGTAAATGAATCTATTTGTCAATGTATGTGCTGAAGAAAAGCTTAAATACAAAATAAAATTCAGAATATTATGTATTTCACAGCTTATCCCCGGTGAGAAAATAGCACCTTAAAAGTATCTTTTCGTAGAAATTGTTGCGATAAACATCTTTAAAACATACTGTAATATATGTAAAAATGACTTCCGAAGTCTCGCAGACTTCGGAAGTCTGGCTGACCTACAGCGGCTCAAACCTCGCCGTGAAGTGCTTCAAAAATTGCGGGGCGTAGGTAAATTTATAGCCACCAATTTGATCTGCGTGGGTGATGATCTTCCTGACTGTCTTGATGATATAGTCCAGATGGCTTTGGGTATAGGTGCGGCGCGGAATTGCGAGGCGGACCAATTCCAGATCGGGGTAAACCATCTCGCCTGTATCGGGGTCTTCGTAGGAGAACATCACTGACCCAAGTTCAACGCCGCGGATGCCGCCCTCGCGGTAAAGCTCCACGACCAGGGCCTGATCGGGGAATTCGGCGTGAGAAAGGTGGGGCAGCAATTTGCCCGCATCCAGATAAACCGCATGTCCGCCCGCAGGCTGGATCACGGGGACACCCGCTTCAAGCAGGCCCTTATTTAGATATTCGGTTTGACCAAGACGAGATTTCAAATATTCCTCGTTAAGTCCCTCGCGCAGACCGACCGCCATCGCATCCAGGTCTCGACCGGCGAGACCGCCATAGGTGGGGAAACCCTCGCGCATGATCAATTCGTTGCGAGCATTTTGGAAAAGTGACTCATCATTCATGCAGAGCAGGCCGCCAATATTGACGATGGCATCCTTTTTCGCAGACATGGTCATTCCGTCGGCGAGGGCAAATAATTCCCGGGTGATTTCTGTGGGGGACTTATCTTCATAGCCTGGTTCCCGCATTTTGACGAAATATGCGTTTTCGGCGTAGCGGGCAGCATCGATAAAGAAGGGGATCTGATTAGATCTGTAAACTTTCGCAACAGCACGCATATTTTCCATCGAGACTGGTTGCCCGCCACCGGCATTATTGGTGACGGTCATCATCCCGAAGGGGATATTCTCCGCGCCGGTCTCTTCGATAAATTTGACCAACTTCTCAATATCCATATTCCCTTTAAATGGATGCAGATTGGACGGATCGTAGGCCTCTTCAATGACCAAGTTGGTCGGGCGCCCGCCGCGCGAGCGGATATTTGCATCCGTGGTGTCAAAATGCATATTCGAGGGGATATATTGCCCCTGCTTGACGAGCAGCGTGCTCAAAATTCCCTCGGCGGCCCGTCCCTGATGGGTGGGGAGGAAATGTTGAAAACCGAATATATCTTTTACCACCTCAGCAAGTCGAAAATAAGAGCGTGCTCCTGCGTAAGATTCATCTCCGATCATGATCGCTGCCCATTGGAAATGGCTCATCGCACCGGTCCCCGAATCTGTCAGCATATCAATAAATATATCTTCGGCCTTTAGCGCAAAGACAGTATAGCCAGCCTCTATCAGCGCAGCCTCACGTGCCTCGCGATTGATCAGGCGGATCGGTTCAATCATTTTGATGCGAAAAGGTTCGGGAATATATTCGGGCATTATCTCTCCTTGATTAGCTGCTCGGTACATTTTATGATGATGGCCTTTGAAGAAAAGCGAAACAAGTTTAACACAAGTGCCCTGTCCCATGTATAATGAACTCATGATCAAAAAACTGCGTTTAATTCTCGCTGTGCTGGTTTTGCTGGCCTCAATAAGTTTGCTGATCTGGGCTTCGTGGCCCTTGCTTTCTGAAAGCCGCGTAGTGCCCATCCCTCCAAATGATTTGCAGCTGCCAACGCCCAGCGCCTTCATCTATTTTTGGACGGTATGAGATGATCCGAAATTTGAAGATCCCCTATATATTATTAATTGGATTGGGATTATTCTTCCTGGTTCAGGCTTGTGGCGCACCGATGTCCGGAGAAGCAGAATCTGCGCCGGAGGAACCAGCCGCAGAAGCTCCAGCGGAGGAGGAACCCATTGCGCCAATGGCTACAGAAATGCCTCTCCCCGTTCCGACCGCGACCCTGATCTTGCCTCCGCCAACACAGGCTGTGACAGTCTCTCCAGCCATTCCTGAGCAGCGCCGCCTGACACTGGAGTGGCCGCCCCGCATCCGTACCGGAGATTCAGATATCGTTCGTTTAACCCTCGAAATAGATGATTCGGGCAATATCGTCCCCACGGCAGAAATCGAGGGTCATGCAGTCAGCGGGGAGGTCGTCAGCATTCCCAATCTGTACGAGACACATCAGGTACTTGCCGAGGCGCGCATGGATATGGCAGGTGTGCAGGTGATCCCTGCCGAGATCGTCAGCGAGCCACTCCTTCCGGGAGAGACAGTTACCTTTTACTGGAGCGTCAGCCCGGCCGAATCCGGGGAATATCGGGGGACAATCTGGCTTTATTTGCGATATATCCCCAGGCAGGGCGGAGAAGAGATCGTGAAAACAATTTCGGCGCAATTTATCGAAATCCGCGCGACGACATTTCTGGGTGCCAAAGCTGGGCCAGCCCGTGTTGCAGGAGCGATCGGCTCTTTTATCGGAGCGGTGCTGGGATTCCCCTTTGTGGACGATTTTTTGAAATTTCTGTGGAAGCGATTTAAACGGTAAGACCCCAACAATATAGGTACTCTTCAAGGTGGAAACAAGCCAGATTTCGGGAGTGATGTCGGAAAAAACCATCCACAGTGCAACTTCCTGATATCGTGGGGGTTAGCTGTGGTGAAATGCAAAGTATTGTGCATATATTCACAATTGGATATATATGACAAACATCATGCGAAATACAGACGTGGGTTAGTAGGGTAAAAATATTCCCTATGGTAAAATTTTTTTGCTATATTTGATATATTAAAAAAATGGAGTATTTATGCAAAATCCATGGATTTACGTTGGTATATTTGTTTTGGTCGGACTCTTAATTCCGATCGCCGCGATCGCGATTGCAGCGATTTTGGGACCCAAGAAACCTAATGCGATCAAGCAGAGCACCTATGAGTGTGGTATTGAGACAGTAGGGGATAGCTGGGTACAGTTCAAGGCTCAATATTATATTTTTGGCCTCGTCTTTCTGGTCTTTGATGTGGAAACTGTATTTTTGTTCCCGTGGGCGGTATCTTTGAATAGCCTGCCCTTATTCGCTGTTTTTGAAGGGATAATTTTTGTTCTCATTTTGCTTGCCGGGCTGGTTTATGCCTGGAAAAAAGGAATGTTGGAGTGGGTATAAATCCTGCAAAATAATTTAAAAGGCTGATGGAAAAGGGATTTCCACAGCCTTTTTTGTGTGTGTGTGAGGAGTAACTCATGGAATTTTGGAAAGATCCAATTACCACTATCTTTGACTCGCTTCTGAAATCCTTCACGAGCGGGGGGATGACAGAGGATTTGGCGACAGTCCTGATTTATTTGATCGGCATTTTGGCTTTTATATCCTTCGCGATGGTTCTGGATATTTTCCTCGTCTGGGTGGAGCGCAAAGTGGTGGCACGTTTTCAGGATCGTTTGGGTCCCAATCGGATTGGTCCCTTTGGCATCTTCCAGCCTTTTGCAGATATTGTTAAATTGCTGATCAAGGAAGATATCACCCCATTTGGAGCGGACGTAGTCCTGTTCAACCTGGCTCCGATTTTCTCGCTGATGTCTGTCCTTTTGCTCTGGGCGATCATGCCCTTTGCCCCGAAAATGGTTGGCGTCGATTTGAACGTCGGGATGCTTTATCTGGTTGCCGCTGGTTCGATCGGGACCCTCTCTGTGATCATGGCTGGCTGGTCGTCGAATAACAAATACGCGCTGATGGGCGCCTTCCGCACCGTCGCACAGATGGTCTCCTACGAGATCCCGATGGTTGCCGCCTTATTGGTCGTCACCGTATTGGCCGGAACAATGGGTGCAGTCGGGATCGTCGAGGCGCAGGAAGCAGTTCCCTTTATCATCCTTTCGCCGCTGGCATTCCTGATCTTCCTGATCTCTGCTATCGCGGAGCTGGGACGTTCGCCTTTCGATCTGAACGAAGCTGAATCTGAAATCGTGGCCGGTTTCCATACTGAATATACGGGGATGAAATTTGGCCTCTTCTACGCAGGTGAGTTGCTCCACTCTTTCACTTTCGGCGGTTTCATTGCCCTCCTGTTCTTTGGCGGCCACCGTCTCTTTGGTCTCGAGAATCTGGGCCCCCTTGTGGGCGCACTGATCTTCATGGGGAAGGCTCTCTTCTTCTATTGGGTGATCATGTGGGTCAAGTACACAGTTCCGCGTATCCGTGTTGACCATATGCTGGCTTTCAACTGGAAGTTCCTGACCCCTCTCGCCTTCATTTTGCTGATGGTGACAGCCCTGGTCGGGCGAATTTTCCTGCATAGTCCGTGGCTTGCGCCCGCCCTGTTCATCTCAAATATTCTAATTGCCTGGTTGACGATCGAATATCTGAAGTCTCACGCCCGCAAAGAACGCGATCAGGCAGAGGCTTCTGGTTCAGCGCCTGCCACTGCAACCCAACACTAAACGGAGGAGAAATCATATGACCTTTACGCAAGTTCTCTTTCTGATTTTCGCCGCGATCATTCTTGGATCCGCCTTTATGGTCGTGACCACGAAGAAAATGATCCACGCGGCATTCTGGCTGATCACAACCCTTTTCGGGGTAGCGGCTCTTTATGCCATGCTCAATGCTGGTTTTTTGGCGATGGTGCAGATCGTCGTTTATGTCGGCGCGATTGCGATCCTCTTCATCTTCGCGATCATGCTCACCCGTAAAGACCTGCGTGATTCTGACACCCCATTGAATAAAAATTGGGGCGTCGCAGCCTTGATCGGATTTTTGTCCTTCGGTGGGCTTTTGACAATCTTGAATAATTGGACAGGTCTTCTAAAAGAGGCCCCCGAACTTTCCTCAGGTATGGATACGATCAGCGATCTCGGTGTTGCCCTGCTTTCCCCGAATGCTTATCTCCTGCCCTTTGAAGTTGCTTCCGTTTTGCTCCTGGCTGCGCTGATTGGTTCAGTCTATGTGGCAAATCAGGCAAAGAGCGAGTAGGAGGCTGAGATGATCCCTATTTCCTGGTATTTGATTTTAGCTGCTGCCCTCTTTAGCATTGGTCTCTTTGGCGTTTTGGCCCGCAAAAATGCGGTTGCCATTTTGCTGGGTGTCGAGTTGATGCTGAACGCAGTCAATATTAACCTGGTTACATTTTGGCGCTATAACGCTCCAGCCGAAGTTACCGGACAAGTTTTTGCAATCATCGTTTTTGCAGTCGCAGCCGCAGAAGTGGCCGTCGGTTTGGCATTGATCATTTCGATCTACCGCAACCGCAACACCATCGTGGCTGATGATCTCGATCTGATGAAGTGGTAGGAAAAAAATATGGCAACTGAAAACCTTATTTGGTTACTTCCCCTCCCACCGCTGCTGGCTTTCTTCATTATTGTTTTATTTACCAATAAAAGCAAGAAGACAAGCCATATTGTTGGTGTAGGCGCAGCCGCCCTCTCATGGGCAGGTGCAATGACCGTTTTCTTTCGCGCGTTGGCAGACGATCATTTTGTCGCCTTTACGAGTAAGATCGAATGGATTCCGCTGGGTGAGGAATGGCTGGAAATCGGTGTCCGCATCGACCCTCTCTCAGCAGCGGTACTATTCTTTGTAGGGATCACCGTCTTTATGATCTTCCTTTACTCGGTTGGTTATCATAATTACGGCCAGCCCAAGGGCGATCATGACACCTTTGGTCTTCCCCCGCATGGTGCGACCACTAAAGATGAGCATGGGCATTCGCATACCGTTCCCTCCGTGGAGCCGATGTATTCGCGCTTCTTCGCCTTTATCGGTCTCTTCGCGGCCGGGATGTATACCCTTGTTATCTCTGATAACCTGCTGACCCTTTTTGTAGGTTGGGAGATCATGGGCTTATGCTCCTATTTGCTGATCGGTTTCTGGTTTGCAAAGAAATCCGCCCGCGATGCAGGCATCAAGGCCTTTATGACCACCCGTATCGGTGATGTCTTCATGCTTTTGGGCCTGGCTTTCCTTTATACAACAACCGGCTCTCTTTCATATGAAGTGATCTTCTCCGAAGAGACCCTCCACGCCCTGGCCTCTGTCAATGTGGGCTTCCTCGGTCTTTCCGCTGCAGGTGCGATTGGATTGCTGCTCTTCATCGGTGCCGTGGGTAAATCTGCGCAATGGCCGCTGCACGTCTGGCTTCCTGACGCAATGGAAGGTCCTACCCCTGTTTCGGCGATGATCCATGCCGCGACAATGGTTTCGGCTGGCGTTTATATGACCATCCGGATCTTCCCACTTTTCTCCGCTGGCTGGGATGGACATGGTCTGACGACAGCGATGAGCGTAATCGCCTTTATCGGAGCATTTACGGCCATTTTTGCTGCAACGATCGCTATTGCCCAAAATGATGTCAAGGGTGTTCTTGCTTATTCGACTATTTCGCAATTGGGTTTCATGATGGCGGCCATCGGTATCGGTGCTTATGTTGCCGCCGCCTTCCATCTCGTGACCCACGCCTTCTTCAAAGCGCTGCTCTTCCTCGGTTCCGGCTCGGTCATTCACGGCATGGAACATGGCGTCCTGCATACGGGCGACCATAGCGTGGACCCCCAGGACATGCGCAATATGGGTGGTCTTCGCAAGAAAATGCCGATCACCTTCTGGACATTCCTGATCGGCGGTTTTGCCCTTTCCGGTTTCCCAATTGTGACGGCAGGCTTCTGGTCAAAGGATGAAATCTTTGCGGACGCCTTCGCCCATGGTCATATGGCCGTCTTCATTACTCTGGCAGTAGCGGCATTCCTGACAGCTTTTTACACCATGCGCCAAATTTCGATGACCTTCCTTGGGAAACCACGCACCCCCGAAGCTGAACACGCTCACGAAACAAACTGGACGATGACCACACCCCTTGTTGTTTTGTCGATTTTCGCTGTTGGATATGGCTGGGTCGGCATTCCCGAACATTTCCCTGTACTGGGTGGATTATTGCCCAACTGGTTCCACGATTTTGTCGGACATACCCTCGAGCATCCTCCCGCAGCCGTTGAATTTAGCTGGATTCCGCTGATCACATCTTTAGCGGTAGCACTCGGTGGGCTGGGACTCGGTTGGTTGGTTTATCGCAACTTCAAAGCAGGGGCGGTTGATCCCATGAAAAAGGTTTTGGGACCAGTTCACACCCTTCTGGCAAATAAATACTATTTCGACGAAGCCTACGATTTCTTATTCGTCAAACCTGCCATCTGGATTTCGGAAGTCTTCACCAATAAGATGGATCAGGGCGTGATCGACGGCATCCTGCACTCCTTTGGAAAAGTTGCTCTCGCGGTTGGCACCTTCCTTCGCACCAAAATTGATGCGCCGATCATCAATGAATTTGTTGGTGATGGCTCTGCCGAAGTTGTGCAAATTTTCGGACGCTGGCTGCGCAAGGCGCAGACCGGTCGCATTCAGCAATATATGCTGTCTGCACTGGGCGTTTTGTTCATTATCTTTATTGCGCTGTACTATCTGGTGCTGGCGTAGGCTGACAGGAGTGAAACATGGATTTTCTTTCTAGTCACTTACTGAGCGTAATTCTCTTCTTCCCCGTTTTCGCGGCGATCTTGATCCTTTTCCTGCCAAAAGGAGAGGACAAGCTCGTCCGCTGGACGGCACTGATCGCCAGTCTGGTTCCCTTTGTACTCACTGTGGTGCTTTGGTTGAACTTTGATGCAAGCGCGAGCAGCGTATTTCAATTCGAAGAGAGTTATATTTGGTACGCAGCCATTAACTCGAATTTCCACCTCGGTGTTGATGGCATCTCTCTCAGCATGGTTCTGCTTACAACCCTGCTGACCCCCCTGGCAATCCTGGCCTCCTTCAGCATTAAAGAGAAGGTCAAGGCCTATATGATGCTCTTCCTTTTCCTTGAAATGGGAATGTTGGGTGTCTTTATGTCGATGGATTTGCTGATCTTCTTCGTTTTCTGGGAAATTGGTCTTGTCCCGATGTATTTCCTCATCAACCAATGGGGTTCATCAAACCGCAACTATGCCTCCCTCAAGTTCATGATCTACACAGTAGGTGGATCCCTGGGCTTGCTGCTGGCGATCCAATTGCTGGGTGTTTCTTTTGGAACCTACGATATCGGAGAGCTGATTTCACATTTTAATTATTCCGCTGTTCTCCATAATATTCCTTTGAATATGGATATTAATGCGGTCAAGGCAATTTCATTCTGGGCCTTTGTGGTTGCCTTTGCGATCAAGGTCCCGGTTTGGCCCTTCCACACCTGGCTTCCGGATGCACATACCGAAGCGCCCACGGCCGGATCAATGATCCTGGCCGGTGTCCTGCTCAAATTGGGAGCGTACGGTTTTATCCGTCTCGTCCTACCGCTTTATCCTGCTGAATCCGCTCATTTCGCTGGTTGGCTGGCATTCCTTGCTGTCATGGCGATTGTTTTTGGCGCCTTCGGCGCTTACGGTCAGACAGATTTCAAACGTTTGGTCGCCTATTCATCCGTAAACCACATGGGATTTGTGCTCCTCGGTATCGCTGCTGCGGCTAAGGCCATAGGCACCGCCAATGCGCATATCGCAATGAACGGCGCGATCCTGCAGATGTTCAATCACGGTCTTTCTGCGGCGGGAATGTTCTTCCTGGTCGGTGTGATCTACGAACGAACCCATACGCGTGATCTGAGAGAGTTCGGTGGTTTATTCCCTCTGGTGCCCGTTTATGGCGGCATCTTGATCTTCACCAGCATGGCCTCCCTTGGTTTACCCGGTTTGAACGGCTTTGTTTCTGAGTTCCTCGTTGTTCGAGGGGCGTGGGGCGAGCTGGCTGGGTACACCGCTGCTGCGATGCTCGGCTTGCTCTTTACCGGTGCCTATATTCTGAAAGGTGTCAAGAATGTGCTCCACGGCCCAATGAACGAAGAATGGGCGCATGGTGAGCATAAATTGACCGATATCAATACGCGCGAGATCGTTGTTATGGTTCCCTTGATGGCCCTGATGCTTTCCCTTGGTATTTGGCCAGGCTGGTTGCTGACCGTCATCAATAATGCTGTAACAGCGTTGTTCTAAGAGGTGCGCAAATGACATTTCCTATACTTAGTGTAATCATTTTTAGTCCAATTGTAGGCGCTCTGATCCTTTTGTTGATGCCTGCCGAGCGCAAGACGGAAATCCGAGTAGTGGCGTTGATGACTGCGACCTTTGCCCTGATCCTGTCATTTTGGGTCTATCTGAATTATGACCAGGTTGCTGCAGGATATCAATTTATCGAGAAATACGCCTGGATGCCTCAGCTTGGTATCAGCCTACACCTGGGTGTCGATGGGATCAGCACTCCGCTGCTTCTCCTGACTGGTGTCGTCATGTTCACGGGAGTGATCATTTCCTGGGGCATTGATGACCGTCCTCGTGAGTTTTTCGCCTTCCTTTTTCTCCTGGCGAGCGGCGTCTTCGGCGTTTTTGTTGCGCTTGATCTCTTCATGCTCTTCTTCTTCTACGAGATCGCCGTTTTCCCGATGTACTTGCTGATCGCAATTTGGGGCTGGGTCAAGACCCGCGAATACGCGGCCATGAAGCTGACCCTTTATCTCTTCATTGGTTCAGTTGTCGCGCTGATCGGCGCATTGGCAATGTATTTCAACAGTGGATTTGAAACATTTAATATGCTGGTTCTGGAAACCGCGAATTTCTCCCCTGAATTTCAGAAAATCTGGTTCCTCCCAGTCTTTTTGGGATTTGCAGTTTTGGGCGGTATTTGGCCTTTTCACAACTGGTCACCAGATGGGCATGTTGCTGCGCCTACTGCAGTCTCCATGTTCCACGCGGGTGTGTTGATGAAGTTGGGTGCTTTTGCGGCATTGCGCGTTGGGATCATGCTTTTGCCTGAAGGCGCAAAATTCTGGGCACCGCTTATTCTGATGCTGGCTACCGTCAATGTAGTTTACGGTGCATTTATCGCCATGATCCAAAAAGATTTGAAATATATGATCGGCTTCTCCTCCGTTTCTCATATGGGGTTGGTCATGCTTGGATTCGCCACCCTTACAAAAGCCGGAATGACTGGGGCAGGTGTGCAGATGTTCTCGCACGGTGTGATGACGGCTCTCTTCTTTGCTGCAACAGGTATGGTCTACGATCGAGCGCACACCCGCCAAATTCCCGAGCTGGGCGGGATGATGAAGCCCCTTCCGTGGGTTGGCGTCACATTCATTATTGGTGGTCTTGTCTCCATGGGTATGCCGGGCTTCTCAGGTTTTGTGGCCGAGTTCCCCATTTTTATGGGTGTCTGGCAGGTGAAACCCTGGGTGGCCATTCTCGCGGTTATCTCCATTGTAATCACTGCCGCATATATTATGCTGGCTATCCGTCGGACCTTCTTTGGCGAAATGCCCAAAGAGCTTGAAGGGCATATCACCCCGATCTCTGCAATGGATAAAGTTGCTCTCGGTCTATTAAGCGGACTGATGATCGCTTTGGGCGTCTTCCCTTCAATTATGGTGCCGATGGTAGAAACGGGCATTGAAAACGTGCTCCGTCTTCTGGGAGGTGCATAAATGTTTAACTCCTCTATGATTTTGGCAATCCTGCCAGAAATTCTTCTACTGTTACTTGGATTATTGATCCTGATCCTGGATATTGTATTGAAAGGTAAGGACGGACGTAATTTGGGCTGGGTCGCCGCTGGTGGGCTTCTTTTCATCCTCGTCCTGAATGTCTTCCTTGCCAAACCAACAATGCCGACAGATGTTTTTGGGGGTATGATCCGCTACGATATGCTGGGCTACGTTTTCAAGATGCTCTTCATCTTTGGTGCCATGCTGACCTCGCTCTTTATGATGGACTCTGAGAAACTCGGCAATCGGGGTGAATCTTATATTCTTTTGCTGGTCGCGACCATTGGTATGAACCTGATGGCTTCCGCTACCGATCTGATCATGCTCTATCTCGCCATTGAGACCACCTCCATCCCGATGTATATCCTCGCTGGCTTTATGCGTGACGATAAAAAATCTACCGAAGCCGGTCTCAAATACCTGCTCTTCGGCGCGATGGCCTCCACAGTCATGCTCTATGGCTTCAGCCTGATCTTTGGATTCACCGGCACAACAGCGCTCGGAGCTATTTCAGGCTTCTCATTACCTTTGGCCCTGGGTGTGATTGTTCTCATCCTGGTCGGGATCGCCTTCAAAATTTCACTGGCTCCCTTCCACTTCTGGGCACCCGATGTTTACGAAGGCGCACCAACCCCGATCACGGGCTTCCTTTCGACAGCTTCCAAAGCGGCTGGCTTTGCGGTCCTGATGCGCTTATTTATTGGGTTATTCCCACCCGCCAGCGCATATGCACCCTCCTGGACGCTGATCATGGCTGTCCTTGCAACCATCACAATGACTGTTGGTAACGTCGTTGCGCTATCCCAGTCTAATATCAAGCGCATGTTGGCTTACTCCTCCATCGCTCACGCGGGATATGCCCTCGTCGGTGTTGTATCCCTCTCTGAGTTGGGTGTTGGCAGTGTGACCTTCTACTTGATCGCTTATGTACTGACAAATCTCGCCGCATTTGGGATTATCGCCGCCTTCTCCAAAGTGACTGGCTCGGAAAAAATCTCCGATTTCGCTGGGATGAGCAGACGGAATTCCGGGCTTGCCCTTGCTATGTTGGTCGCCTTCCTGTCGTTGACAGGGATGCCGCCATTTGGCGGATTTGTTGCAAAGGTTTTTGTCTTTGCAGCTGCCGTCAAAGCAGATATGGTCTGGCTTGCCATCGTGGGTATCCTGAATTCGATTGTCGGTCTTTACTACTATCTGACCGTGCTAAAAGTTGTTTATTTGCACCGCATGGAAGGCGAGAACGAAGAGGCACATCCAATCCCCTTGAGCCGTCCATACGCCATCGCATTGTCAGTCTTATCTGCTGGCATTTTGCTGATCGGTATCATCTTTGGGCCCTGGTTCAATATTGCCAGTTCAGCGGCTGCGGGTCTCTTCTAATTGACCCATTAAAATCGCTGTGATATAATCCGCAACCATGAGTGAAGGCGAAAAGCAGGGTAAAAACAACCTGCAATATGCTTACAATCTAACCCTGGCCAGCATAGCTGGTCAGGTTGGCTGTTTGACACTAATTATTATTTTTGCCGCTCTCTTTGCTGGCCTCTGGCTCGACGGACGCATGGATAGCAAACCGATGTTTACCATCATTTTGCTGGTCGGAAGTGTCCCGGTGACCTTATTATTAATGTTTCGGGTTGTCAAATCAGCTACGAAACGAATCAAACCAATAGAGAAAAAAGAAACCCCTGAGGAGGAACAGAATAGTGGAAAATACTCCTGAAAAGAAAGGCTGGTGGCGCTGGGGCTTTAATCGCTGGCTCGTGCTGCTCTTTATGATTGGCAGTGGCGTTGCCGCAAGCTATTATGCGCCAGTTCGACCACATGTGCAACTGCCTGCGGAGAATGTTAGTCATTATCCCTTGTTCGGAAATGTCTACCTGACCAATACAATGATCGCAGTTTTGATCGCAGATGTGCTATTAATTTGGATGGCATTTAGCTTTTATCGAGCCACAAAAGGCGGAAAATCCCTGATTCCCAAAGGTTTTTCCGGTGCGGTTGAAGGCTTTCTGGAAGTCATTTACAACCTGACCGAAGGCACTGCCGGTAAATGGACCCGCTTCATCTTCCCATGGTTTGCGACGATCACATTGCTGGTACTCGTGATCAACTGGACAGAATTGATCCCTGGTGTAGATAGCATTGGGATCATTCACGAAGCAGAAGGTCATGGGCAAGCGATCCAGGATTTGGGTTGGGCAACAACCCTGATTGCTGAAGAACCTGCCCATGGCGAACATGGTTACGGGCTGATCCCCTTTGTCCGTGTTACCTCTACTGACTTGAACTTTACCCTCGCTTTGGCACTCATTGCTGTATTTATGGTCCAGTTCATAGGGATCAAGGCCCAAGGTGGTGCATATTTCAAGAAATTCTGGTTTACTGAGACAATGTTTACCAAACCCATGCTGGGTGTGATCGATTTTGGTGTTGGTCTTCTTGAGTTGGTCTCGGAATTCTCGAAAGTTCTTTCCTTTGCTTTTCGTCTTTTTGGGAATATCTTCGCCGGTTCGGTTCTTCTGTTCGTTATCGGTACCCTTGTCCCCGTTTTCGCCCAGTCCATGTTCCTGATGCTGGAATTCTTTGTCGGGATGATCCAGGCTGTAGTTTTTGGCCTCCTGACAATGACCTTTATGGCGCAGGCCACCCAGGGTCACGGCGACCACGAAGAAGCGCACGCCTAAGTTTATATTTATACATTTCGGGCAAAAAATCGCCCGGGTTAAACCAATGAAGTGGCGGCCCGTCCCGCCCGAAAAAATTTGATACGGAGGTATTTTCAAAATGGAATTAGAAGCTGCAACTATGCTTGGCAAGTTGATTGGCGCAGGATTGGCAATGATCGGGGCCATTGGCGCAGGTGCTGGTATCGGTATCGTTACAAGCGGTGCTGTACAGGCCATGGGACGTAACCCAGACGCGGCAGGCAATATCCAGACAAACATGATCCTCGGCATTGCGTTTGCCGAAGCGGTCGCGATTTACTGTCTTGTTGTCGCCCTTTTGATCCTGTTCGTATTCTAAACCGGAGGAGGCTCCTATGGATAAACTAGGACTTAATCTGGGTTATTTACTCGTCCAGATTTTCAACTTCCTGATTATTTTTGTTGTGCTAAAAAAATGGGTTTATGGACCTGTTTTGACCATGCTCGACAAACGTCGCGAGACTATTGCACAGGGTATGGAAGACGCCCGTGTTGCTTCAGAGGCTCGCGCAAATGCTGAAAAAGAAGCTGCCAAGATCAAGGCGGATGCGCAAGCAGAAGCCAGCAAGATCGTCAGTGAGGCAACCTCACGCGCCCAGACCGCTGGCAAAGATGTTCAGGCTGCTGCTGAAGCAGATGCTGCCAAGGCCGCTGAAAAATCTCTTGCGAATGTTGAAGCAGAGCGCAATCAGATGCTTGGCGATCTTCGTGGACAAGTTGCCGCGCTCGCGATTGCAGGTGCCCAGAAATTGGTTGGCGAAGCTCTCGACGAGAAACGTCAGCATGCCCTTCTGAGCGATTTCTTTGCTGGTGTCAAATCCGGCAAAGTCCTCGTCCTCGATAGCGCAGACTTCAAAGGCGATGCCGCTGAAGTCACCAGCGCATTGCCCCTAACAGATGCAGAGCAGGCGACTGTCAAAAAAGACGTGCTCGCAAAATCTGGAGCACAGGCTGTCTCCTTCCGCGTTGACCCCGCTATCCTTGGTGGATTGGTCATAAAAATTGGGGATAAAGTCGTTGATGGCTCCGTCGCAGGCAAGCTCGAAGGTTTACGCCAGAACATGCGCTAAATCTTCCAGAATGATAAAATCTAAAAGGGTTTTGATACTTGCTGTCAAAACCCTTTTAATTTACCATAGGACTAATGCATTTTTATAATCCTTATCCCAATGTTCTGCGTTGAGGTATTGTAGACAAGCCGCAAAGCAGAGCATTGCGGCGAGAAAGAAAGTGGATTGCGTAGGTCCTATACTATTTACTTTAATGACTCTCTCAAGTTTATTCTCTGAATTCCCGCGAAAGATCATCTCTGGGCAACCCACAGATATCACCATCCGTGAAATTGCTTCGGATTCCCGCAAGGTTCAACCGGGTGATCTTTTTGTCGCCATGGCCGGTGAATATTTCGACGGGCATCAATATATCCCTAAGGCGATTGAGCAGGGTGCCGTCGCGGTCGTGGGGGAGCAGGAGATTTCGGATCTTCCTGTGCCTTATATTCAAGTATCAAACGCACGTCAGGCAATCGCTCATCTTGCCGCGGCATTTTACGATCATCCTGGCCGCAAGCTGACTATGATCGGGGTGACAGGTACCGATGGCAAGACCACCACCAGTAATATCCTGTATCAAATACTCCTCGCGGCTGACCTTAAAGCTGGCATGATCTCAACCGTCAATGCCGTTATCGGTGATAGAACTCTGGATACGGGTTTTCACGTCACCACGCCCGATGCGTTGGATACCCAGCGCTATCTTCTGAAAATGGTTGAGGCAGGGTTGACGCATGTCATCCTGGAAACCACTTCGCATGGCTGGGCGCAGTATCGGGTGGATGCCTGTGAATTCGATATTGGGATCGTCACCAATATCACCCATGAACATCTGGACTATCACGGTTCCTACGAAGCCTATAGAGCCGCCAAGGGACGTCTATTTGAAAGTCTGAAGGATACAATGGATAAGCCGCACGGCAATCCACGGTTAGCAATCCTTAATCGGGATGATTCTTCCTACGAATTTTTGACCCGTCTCGCCCCCGGACCTCAGGCCTGCTACAGCGTGGATAGATCTGCCGATGCCCTTGCAGCGGATATCAACTATCTCCCTGATGGAATTGAATTTACGATTGTCGGAAATCTTGTTCTCGGCGGAGTCCCCGCCGCCGAGAACGGCGACAAAAACTTCTTTCGTGTAGCGACAAAAACAAATCTGGTTGGTTCCTATAATATCTCCAACTGCCTGGCAGCCTTCTCGGCAGCAGTCTATGGCCTTGGGATTGACCCTGAAACTGCCGCGCGTGGTATCGCCGCATTGGAGGGCATCCCTGGACGGATGGAGCGGATTGATCTCGGGCAGAATTTCACCGCCATTGTCGATTTTGCCCACACGCCCAATGCCCTCAAGGTTGCGATCGAATCTGCCCGCGAAATGACACAGGGGCGGGTGATCGCTCTCTTTGGCTCGGCCGGACTGCGCGACAAGGAAAAACGCCGCCTGATGGCAGAAATTTCTGCTGACCTGGCAGATCTTACCATTCTAACGGCTGAAGATCCACGCACAGAATCTCTGGATGATATTTTGTCCGAAATGGCTGCAGGAGCGAAATCACGTGATGGCGAGGAAGGAGAAAGTTTTTGGCGCGTTTCAGATCGCGGCGAAGCGATTTTGTTTGCCCTAAAACTGGCAAATCCTGATGATATCGTATTGATTTGCGGAAAGGGGCACGAGCAATCGATGTGTTTTGGCGAGATAGAATATCCCTGGGATGATCGCGTTGCGACACGCGCAGCGCTCGCAAAATTTCTGGGAGTCGAGGGCCCGGATATGCCTTATCTCCCGACGCAAAATACAAATGAAAATTGAACCTGTTATTTTAGAGGGAAATACATATCGTCTTGAGCCACTTTCAGAGGCCCATATTTCTGCGCTGACATTGGCTGGCAGCTACGAATCAATATGGCAACATATGCGTTATGGGATGGTGACAACTGAGGAGAAGATGAGGGCCTGGGTGCTGGATATGCTAGCGCGTCAGGAACGCGAAGGCGATCTCCCTTTTGCGGTTTGCCATCTTCAGAGCGAACAGGCTATTGGGGCAACCCGATTTATGAATATTGACCATCCTGAGCGTGGCCTGGAAATAGGTGGAACGTGGTATACGCCCTCTTTTCAGGGATCGGGCGTTAATACAGAGGCAAAGTATTTGCTGCTAAAATATGCCTTTGAAGAACTTGGCTGCATCCGTGTTCAGATCAAAACAGATATACGGAATATTAAATCTCAGCGTTCGATCGAGCGTTTGGGCGCAGTAAGAGAGGGGATGCTGAGAAATCATGTCATTCGACAGGATGGTAGCTATAGGGATTCGGTTTTTTATAGCATCATCGAAAGTGAATGGACTGAGATTAAATACAGACTGGAAGAGTTGCTTCTAAACAGGGATGGGGATAGAAAAGCCTCAGATTAAACGGTTTGAAGCTCTTTTTGCCTCTGACGCATGGCAAGCAGTAGCAGGCCAAAGGCTGAGATTGAACCGACAAACAATCCGCCGTACCAGATAGTGACCGGACCAAAAGAGTCGCTTAGCCATCCGCCCATCACTGGTCCTACACCGCGCGCAAAACTCCATGCCAGGTTATAAAGTCCCATATAACGACCACGCATATCGGGGTGGGCGAGGTTGGCTACGTATGCACTGGAGGTCGGAACAATGATTAACTCGCCAATCGTGATGATGACGATGCTCGTCCAAAAACCCCAGAAACCGCTGCCGAGTGCGACGCTGCCGGTGCCAATGGCATAAAAAGCCATCCCGAGTGCCATGATTGGCAATGGCCTGTAGCGTTTTGTTTTTCTTGAAACAGTCACTTGAAAAAATATCACTATCAGTGCATTGGTGGTTGGGATCAGGCCATAGATATTTTCGGGGATGCCGTAATTTTGGTTGGCATAAACGGGGAGTATGACCCACATGAGAGCGGCTGTAGTCCACCCCAAAGAGTAGATCGCGATCATGGCAATAAAGGCTTTGTCACGCAGGATATACCGATAACCTAATTTCCCGGTACTATCTTCCGATATTGTTGACGAGGTTTCGTGGGCAGGCAGGGTCTC